>CAYHRR010000173.1:0-7733 GCA_964358875.1 uncultured Planctomycetaceae bacterium
GCAGCGCGCGACGTTTGCGGCGGGTTCCGGCGCGCCCTGTGTGCGCCACACGACTTCGCGCCTCGACGGTGACGCGGCGGTTCGCGCAACGAACGCGCGGCGCGGAGCTTGACCGCGGAGCGCGCACCGCAAACATGGCGCCTCCCCTCGCGCTTCCAAGGAGAGTCGATGTCCCTCCCCGCACTGTTCGCCGTCGTTGCACTCGCGCTCACCGCACAAGACGCGCCTCCGCGCACCGTCGGCGATGTGTTCGAGCCCGACGAGGAAAGCGTGTGGGTCTTCGAGGTCGACGGCGCGCGCATCGGCGAGCACGTTTCGCGCTACCTCGGCCGCGACGAACTCGGCGGCGCGCCCGCGCACCACTTCCAAGGCCGCGTGCGTTTGAAGACCGCGCAACTCGGCGACGTGGAACTGCGCTCCTGCGCCGATCTGTGGACCGACGACGCGGGCCATGCGACGCACTTTTCGTTTCGCAGCTTGCTCGGCGAAACCTACGGCGGTGTCGAGCTCGCCTTTGCGAACGGCGCCGTCGCTGCGCACATCGTCAACGGCGCTTCGGTCAGCGATCGGAAACTGAAGGCCGATCCGAAGGCGCTGCTGCTCGCCAACAACTACGTGTCGCACCTCGAAGTCGCGCTCGCGCTGTGCGCGCCGGGAGTCGACACGAAGCTGCCGCTGTACTCGGGAAATGCGTTGCAGGGCTTCCGCTACACGTTGACCGCGAAAGGCACTTTCGAGCACGACGTGTCGGGCGCGGTGCACACGGGTCACGTGTACGAGGACTCGCTCGGCGAACGCTTGCGCTTCGTCGACGGGCGCTTGCTCGACGTCGAAGTCGCGGCGCAGAAGCTCGTCATTCGGCGCAGCGACGAGCGCTTCGCTCCCTTCACGATCGAGGCGCCGGCGCCGCCGGCCAGCAGCGCGCGCTTCGACGGCGAGGACGTGCGCATCGCGCGCGGCGAAGCCGTGATCGCCGGCCGCGTGACCAAGCCCACGGGCGCGAAAGAGCGTTTGCCGGCCGTGTTTTTCATCTCCGGCTCCGGCTCGCAAGATCGCAACGGCAGCAGCGCCGGGCTCGACCTCGGCACGCACGAGATCCTCGATCGCTTGACGACCGACGGCTTCCTCGTGCTGCGTGTCGACGATCGCGGCGCAGGCGCGAGCTCGGCGCCGCCCGACAACATGAGCTACCTCGACCTCGTCGCGGATGCGCGCGCGTGCGTCGCGTTCCTGGCGCAGCGCGACGACGTCGATCCGACGCGCATCGCCTTGATCGGCCACAGCGAGGGCGGCGAGACGGCGCCGTTGCTCGCGCTCGAAGCGCTGCCGATCGCGGCCGTGGTCTTGATGGCCGCACCGGGACGGCCGTTGCTCGAGATCATGACCGATCAGAACCGCGCGGCGCTCGAAGCCGGCGGCTTGAGCGGCGCCGAGCTCGAAGCGGAATTGGCGAAGGTCGTCGACTTGTTGAAGCGCTTGTGCGGCAGCGGTCCGATCGATCCCGACGAACTCCCCGCCGATCAACGCTCGGTCCTCGCCAACCGCGCCTGGCTGCAGACGCACGCACAGCAAGATCCGCTGGCGACGATTCGAGCCGTGCGCTGTCCGGTGCTCGTGCTGCAAGGCGCGAAGGACTTCCAGGTGTCGCTCGAACGCGACGCGCGCGCGCTCGACGCCGCGTTGACGGCCGCGGCCCACCCCGATCACGAGCTGCGCGTCTTCGCCGAGCTCGACCACCTGTTCAAGAAATCGCCGGGCCTGAAATCGAACCTCGCCGACTATGCGAAGGACCGGCGCGTCGACGCCGAATTCCTCGACGTGCTGTCGACTTGGTTGCGCAAGCGCTTGATGCCGCAGCCGCGCTGAGCGCGAGCTCCGCGGATCACGCTTGCGCGGACTCGATCTCGTCGGCTTCGGCGGCGTCGTCGCCCTTGTCGATGCCGTACTTGTCGAGCTTGCGCTGCAGCGCGAAACGCGAGATGCCCAGCAGCTTCGCCGCGCGGCTCTTGTTGCCGCCGCAAGACGCGAGCGCGCCCTCGATCGAGCGCTTTTCCAAATCGGCGACCGCCTCGCGGATCGAACCGCCGCTGTCGCCCGACGCGGCGTTCGTAGCCGAGGTCGCCTGCGTCGAGTGGATCGAGCGGCGCTCGAGCACGGTTTGCGACAGATGCTCGAGGCGCACTTCCAGGCCGGCGAGCACGACGATGCGGCGCATTTCGTTTTCCAACTCGCGCACGTTGCCCGGCCAATCGTGCGCGACGAGCGAGGCCATCACTTCGCGCGGCAACACCGGAACCGGACGCGCGGCTTCGCGAGCGGCGCGCGCCAGCAAGTTCTCGGCGAGCAACGGGATGTCTTCGCGACGTTCGCGTAGCGGCGGCAGATCGACCCTGAGCACGCACACGCGGTAGAAGAGGTCCTCGCGGAATTTGCCGTCTTTGACCATCTGATCGAGGTTGCGATGGCTCGCCGCGACCACGCGCACGTTGACCTTGACGCGCTCCTCGGAACCGATCGCGCGGAACTCGCCTTCCTGCAGGACGCGCAACAGCTTCTTCTGCATCTCGACCGACATGTCGCCGATTTCGTCGAGGAACAGCGTGCCGCCGTCGGCCTGTTCGAGCAGGCCCTTCTTGGCCTTGTGCGCGCCTGTGAACGCGCCGCGCGTGTGGCCGAACAGTTCGCTCTCGAGCAACGTGTCGGGCAGCGCCGCGCAGTTCTCGCTGACGAAGGCCTTGGTCTTGCGCGGTCCGTTGAAGTGGATCGCGCGCGCGATCAGCTCCTTCCCCGTGCCGCTCTCGCCTTGGATCATCACCGGCAGTTCGCTCTCGATGATGCGATCGAGCGCTTGGAACACGCGCCGCATGCCGTCGCTCGCGCCGACGATCGCCGTGTAGTCGTAGCGCCCGCGCTCGCGGCCGAGCTCGCCACGCGCGACGGCGAGTTCCGTGTCGCGGTCACGCACCTTGCGGCCCAATTGTTCGTTGAGCAGCTCGATCTTGCGCCCCGAGGACTGCAGCTTCTCGTTGCGCTCGCGCAGCTCGGCCAGTTGGCGCGCGTTGCGGATGGCGAGCGAGCCTTGATCGGCGAGCAGCTTCATCAGCTCGAGGTCGTCGACGCCGAAGGCCGCCTGTTGCAGGCGGTTGTCGACGTACAGCACGCCGTCGACGCGACCGCGCTCGGGATTGCCGCACAAGGGCACGCACATCACCGAACGCAGACGCAGGTCCTCGACGCTGGCCATGCCTTGGAAGCGCTCGTCGTTCTCGGCGTCGACCGACAAGAGCGGCTGGCGGCTCTCGATCACCTTCATGGCGATGCCGCTCGAAAGGCGCGACGAAGGGATCGGGATGTCCTCCTTGTCGAAGCTGCGCGCGACGCGGACCTTGAGCGGTATGCGCTCGGTGCCGGACTCCGGCCCGCTCGAATGCGCGCCTTCGATCGCCGGGCTGAGCGCTTCGTCGAGCAACAGGAAGCCGCGCTCGGCACCGCCGAGCGAAATCGCGCTGTCGACGATCGAGCGCAGCAGCTTGCCGAGATCGGTCTCGCGCAACAGTTCGCGCGTCAGGCGCGCGAAGACACGCAAGTTGTCGCGTTCGCGTTGACCTTCGCCCGAGAGCGTGTGCATGCCGACCTCGCCCAAGGCCGCCTCGGCCGCCTGCAAGCCGTCGATGGCCTGCGTGTCGCCGCCGCGCTGCGCGAGGTCCGGCTCGATCTGCAACGAGGCCTTGCCGACGCGCAGCGTGTCGCCGGGTTGCAGCAAGCTGCGCTTGATGCGTTGGCCGTTGAGCAACGTGCCGTTGGCCGAGCCGAGGTCGATGATCCACAGCCCGTCGGCGTCGCTCTCGATGCGGCAATGGCGGCGCGAGACCAGCGAGCTCGCGATGCGCAGGTCGTTGTCGATCGCGCGACCGATCGAGATCACCTTGCGCTCGAGCTCGACCTCGGTGCGCACTCCCTCCTCGACGACGACGATCTTCATGCGTAGCGTGGTTTCAGGGTGTGGGTGCGCGCCGGCAGGGTCGGCTGTGCGTGTGAAAGCGCACAGGCCCGCTCTCTACTCGCGCGAGGCTGTCCAGTAACCGCACACCGTCCCGCGCGCCATAGCGTGCGGCCCCGCACATGGACTCCAAACCCTGGTACCAAAACGGTTTACGCTTCGAGTGCACGGCCTGCGGCAACTGCTGCCGCAACCACGGCGAGTACTCCTTCGTCAACCTGACCGAGCCCGAGGTGCGCGCGATCGCCGGCTATTTGAAGCTCGGCCGCGAGGAGTTCCTCGAGCGCTACTGCGACAAGAAGCCCGGCTTCCATCCGGCGCTGAAGATGGATGCGCCCGCCTGTCCGTTCCTCGGCGACGACAACCGCTGCGGGATCTACCCGGTGCGGCCGAAGCAGTGCGCGACCTGGCCGTTTTGGAGCGAGAACCTCGCGCGCGAAATCTGGGAGGGGCCGGTCAAGCAGTGCTGCCCCGGGCTCGACACCGGCAAGCTCTATGCGGCCGACGAGGTCGAGCGCATCGCGCGCGACAACGACGATTGGTACTCGCAGTGATCAGGCCGCGCTCGGCGCTTCGCCGGCGCTCGTCGACGCGTCGCCGCCGGGCTTCGCAAACCAAGTCGACGGTTCGCCTTCGCGCACGAGGCGCATGTAGCTGTCGATGCGCGCCAGTTCCGTGAGCAACAACGGAAAGCCCAACAGGCAGCAGAAGCAGCACGGGAAGTAAGCGATCAGTCCGAACAAGAGCTCGTACACGAAGAACGCGAGGCGGCGGCCCTTGACGAGCGCCCACGAACGCGAGATCGCTTCGCCGACGCGCATGCCTTCGACGGCGACCGCGAGCGGTGCGAGACGCAAACCCAGCCAAACGTAGGCGACCACCGGCAAGTACAGACACGCGGTGGTCGCCATGCCGATCATCACGACTTCGTCGCGCGCATCCAAGGCATGCAGCAACAGTCCGAACAAGCCGGCGAGCGCGACGCCCGGCAGCGTGGCCGCGAACACGAGCAGCGAGCAGGCGACTTGCGTCAGCACCATCACGATCCAATGGCGCGTCTCGAACAGGTGCGGAAGCTGCGGCTCGTTGCCGGCGAGATGCACCTCGCTCACGCGCACGAGGCCGATTTGCAACCAAGCGCGGAAGAACAGGCCGACGATGCGCATCACGCAGCCGATCGCGAGCACGGCCAAACCGATGCCGACGACGAGTGCGGTCACTTGCTCGCGCAGCACTGTGACCACGTTGTCGAGGTTGCTGAGATCGCCGGAGAATTGACCCTCGGTGTTGACGCCGCCCGACACGTACAGCGCCGTGGAGATGCCCAGCAGCGGGCTCGCGACGAGCGCGATCAGCGGCGCGCGCTTGACGACCTGCCAGGAGCACTTGAGCGCGCGGAACGGATCGAAGGCTTCGTTGAAGTGCATCGGCGGCGGCGGCGGGCGGATAGCAGGGCGTCTCGCGTTGCATTCGGCAAGCCCCTACTCGTGTTCAAGTCGTTCGCAAGCACGGTGCCGAGCTCGAATCCGCGCGCGTTTTCAGGCGCGGACGACGGCGCGCGCCCAACGCGCCGCGGCGCTCGCAACTTGCGCGACATGGGGCTTTTCCCGAGCGCATCGAAGCACGCGAGGACGCGCTGGGTGCGGTGAGCGCGCGTTCGAGCGGCGGCCTCGACTTGCGCGGGCCGCGGCCTCCGCGTCCGCGTTTGCGCGAGTGGAGCGCGCTGCGCCGCACGCCGAGGGCGAGATTTGCCCGCGCCGCGCAAGTTCGCCGACCGCGCGCGCTACTTGCCGAGGTACTTCGGCGCACGCTTCTCGCTGAACGCCGCCAGAGCTTCGAGGCGATCGCTCGTCGGCAAGACCAAGTCGTAGCAGGCGGCCTCGACTTGCAGACCGCGCGCGATCGGCTGCTCGCAACCTTCGTCGATCGCGCGCTTCGCCGCGCGCACCGCGACCGGCCCGTTGGCGGCGATCGCGCGCGCGAGCTCGAGCCCGGCTTCGCGCAACTTGCCCGCAGGCGCGATGCGATTGACGAGCCCGATGCGCTCGGCCTCCTCCGCGCCGAGTTTGCGCCCGGTCAAAATCAAGTCCTTCGCGCGCGCCTTGCCGATCAAGCGCGGCAGACGCTGCGTGCCGCCGGCGCCGGGAATGATCGCCAGCGAAGTCTCGGTGAGTCCGAGCTGCGCGTGCGGCGCCGCGACGCGCAGGTCGCACGACAAGGCAAGCTCCGTCCCACCGCCGAAGGCCACGCCGTTGAGAAGCGCAATCGTCGGCTGCGGCAGCGCTTCGACGTCGTCCATCGTGCGCCGAATGTTCTTCACGAACAGCGGCACGCGCTCCATCGGCATCGTCTTGCGTTCCTTGAGATCCGCTCCCGCGCAGAAGGCCTTTTCGCCCGCGCCGGTGAGCAGGATCGCGCGCACCGTCAGGTCCTGCTTCAACTGCGCGCACAGCATGCGCAGGCGCTTGAGCGTCGGGAACGACAGGCAGTTCATCACGTCCGGTCGGTTGATCGTCAGCGTGACGATGTCCCCGTCGCGCTCGATCGTGACGAGTTCGGGTTGGTCGGCAACGTCGCTCGGAAAATCGTCGTCGGAGTAGCTCATGGGCGCGGGATGGTAGCGCTGCGGATCGCCGTCAGGGAGCGCGCGACAAGGCGGCGCAATACGCGCCCGCTCAACGCTTGGCGCGGGGAACCAAGCGCAGATCGTCGCTGCACAACAGCGCGCTGTGCTCTTGGCCCAGGCCACCGCTGCTGTCCAAGCGCGGCGAATTCGCGGTCGCGGGATCGATGGTGAGCAGAGCCGGCGAGAGTGCGACGGCGGTGTCGACGACCGCCAGCGCTACGAGCGCGAGCGCGGCCGCGATGCGAACGAGCTTCGCAGTGCGCACGCTGCGCACTTCCAACAACGCGAATCCGGCGGCGATCGTCAGCGCGCTGAGAAGCGCGAAGCACGGCGCGATCGAGGCCGCTTGGCGCGCGTAGCCGTAGTAGGCAATCGTCACGGCGAGCTTGTAGGCGATCAGCACCAGCCAGATCGCGAGCTCGGGTCGGCGTCGCGCGAGCCAAGCGCCGAGCGCGATCAGCGCGAGCATCGTGCCGCGCGCCCACCAGCCGCCCTCGGGCGTCGTCATGTCGACGGCGCGACGTATGCCGCCGGGCGCGAACGGAAAATCGCGTGCGCCGAAGCCGAGCGTCGCGCCGCTCGCGAAACGCGCGAGCTTCGAACCGACCGCTGCACACCACGCGCCGAAATCCGCGCGGATCCACTGCCAGCCGATCGCGTAGCCGTGGTTGTAGAGCTTCGTGTGGCTCGGTCGCGCGAAGGCGAACTCGGGCTCGGCATCGCGTCCGTCGCGCAGCGCCGCGCGCGAAAAACCACCGCGCGCATCCGGATGGTTCGCGAGCGCGAAATCGAGCGCTCCCTTCGAACACACGAGCGTCCAGGTCTCGAGCGGCTCGGGCACGTAGCCCCACTCGCGCTCGAAGAACGCACGCAAATCAGGCTCGTCGACCTGCGTCGCGCCGCGCTCGCGTGCGAGCGCACCTGCGAAGGCGAAATTTCCGGCGCGCGCAAAGGCCGGTAGTTGTTCGAGGAAAGCGCGCGCCGCCGGCGTCCACGGAGGCTCTGCGTGCGCGTAGTCGAGCGGCGGCGCAACGGTGTTGAAGCGCACGACAGCCGCGTGCGAGCGCAATGCCCACGGCGCGCACACGGCGACCGCCGCGAGCACGC
>CAYHRR010000174.1:0-7723 GCA_964358875.1 uncultured Planctomycetaceae bacterium
TGCGCGTACGTGCCGAACGTCAGCATCGGCGTCGAGTGTCGAGCGAGTGCTTGCGCGACTCTCGCTCCGACACCGGCGCGGCGCTGCGAAACTCGACCTGCGGCCGCGCATGCGTCGAACGGTGCGCCGAGCAGCTCGCGGTGAAAGTCACGACGCGAGGCTCAGCACGCGTTCGCGATGCAAGAAGTGCGACAGGGGGACGGCGGAAGCAGCTTCTTGGCCGCCGAGCACGGCGCGTCGAACTCGACCGGGCAGCGCGAAGGCGTGCGCAGCCGCAGGTGAGGCTTCCACCACGGTCACCTATGGCAACGCGCCCGCAGCAATCCAGGCGCGAACGGTCTCGATCTCGGCCTGCGTCGGCTGCGCTTCTTTTTTCGGAGGCATGTGGTCTTCGTCCTCGAGCGGCAACACGAGGCGTCGGTACAGCTCGCTCGCGTCGGGAGACTTGCGCTCGACGACGACGCCGTACTCGCCCGGTTCGAACCACACGGCGTCGAAGCGATCGAGGCGCAACTTGCCCTTCTGCTTGTGCTCACCGTGGCACTCGATGCAGCGCGTCGCGAACAACGCTTGCACGTCGGCGAAGGAACTGCGCGTGGGCGTCGTCACGTCCGCGGGCGGCTGCGCGACGATGGTGTCGGTCTGCGCGCACAGACTCAGGTAGCCGGAGCCGTGCACGAGCTCGCCGCCGAGATGGCCTGCGACGCCGACGAGCGACGCCGCGAGCGCCAGCGCTGCGAAACGCACGTTGCGACGCTGAGTGCAAGCGACCGCGATGCAGGCGAAACCGGCCGCGAAGTTGCCGATCCAGCGGTGGCGCTCGAGCGTGTCGTGCGCGGAACCGCCGAGGGGTTCGCGCTCGGCGTGCAACCAACCGAGGGCCGCGGCGACGATTGCTGCAAGCGCGCCGAGCCGCGCGAGCAACTGAATCGAAGTCTCGAAGTCCGTGCGCGAACGTACGCGCGCCACGAACTCGAGCGCCGCCGCCACGACGAGCAGCGCGATCGGAAAGTGCACAACGGCGACGTGCGCGCGACCGAGCACGTCGAGAAGCTGCGATCCGTCGATGGGCACCGCCATGGCGCGCAACATGACGCGCGAGCTGGGCGAGTGCTAGCCCGACCTCGTCATGAACTTCGCCTGAGGACTGCGCTCACCGCGGCCGTCAACGCTCGCGTGCGCAGCGGCGGGCCCATGACAAGGCCGAGCTAGGGACAAGGCGCGCTCCGCCGCCGCTTCGGGCAACGCGGCCCGACGGCGACGGCGCGGACGTGACTACTTCGACGAGACCTTGATCTTGGCGGCCGGCTTGGGCTCGGTCTTCGGGATGTGGATCTCGAGGATGCCCTTGGTCAGCTTGGCCGAGACAGCGTCGGCGTCGAGGTTCAGCCCGTCGGGCAGCGGCAGCACGCGCTTGAAGGCTCCGTACTGCGACTCGACCCGATAGAACTCCTTGTCCTTCTTCTCTTCTTCCCACTTGCGCTCGCCGGAGATCACCAGCTGATCGCCGAGGATCTGCACCGAAACGTCCTTCTCTTCGAGGCCGGGCACTTCGATCGTCGCCACGAACTCCTTGCCGCTCTCGGCCAAGTTGACCGCAGGCATCGGCGTGCGCCGGAAGGTCTCGGGCAGCTTGCTCGATCCGAGATCGAACACGCTCTCCATCCAGTTGTCGAAGTCGGGATTGAACGATGCGAGCGATGCGCGCTCACGCCACAGAATCGGTTTCATTGCGTTGCTCCTTCAGGGCGGGCGCTGAACAGCGCGCGCCGCCGTGCCTGTGGAACAACACGCTGCTCCGCACCACTGGTCCGCTGGGCGGAGTCGAAAGGTGCGGAGTAGGAACGGCTCCGTACTCTCGCGGCCTGTGACTGCGTAGCTGACGATGCCGCAGCAAATGGCGCCGCGGGCGCGCGCGTTGCGCTCGAGGACGCGGCAACTGTGCCGCGCGGCGACGGACTACGACTGCATCAAACCTTCGCGGATCGCCAGGCGCGCGAGTTCCGCCGTCGAGTGGCAGTCGAGCTTGCGCTGCAAGTTCTCGCGATGCTTCTTCGCGGTGCCGAGGCTGATGTGCAGCTCGCGTGCGACGTCCTTGTTGGACTTGCCGAGTGCGAGCAACTGGAAGACCTCGCGCTCGCGCGCCGTCAAACTCGACATGCGGCTCGTGCCGCTCGGTTGGATCGGCTCGCCGCGGCGCATCTTCGCGACCAGTCCGCCGGCGACCTTCGGCGAGAGGTACGAGCGACCCTCGTAGACCGCCTCGATGCCGAGCGTCAACTCGGTCGGATCGCTGTCCTTCGACAGGTACCCGTCGGCGCCGGCGCGCATCGCTTGATCGACGAACGACTCGCCCTCGTGGTGGGTCAGCATCACGATGCGCACGCGCGGATGCGCCTCGCGGATGGGACGAATCGCGTCGAGCCCCGAGAGACCGGGCATCGAAATGTCGAGCAAGACCACGTCCGGCAAGAGCAGCGCGATGCTCTCGATCGCAGCGCGCGCGTCGCCGCTGTCACCGACGACGACAATGCGCTCGGAGCGTCCGAGCAGACTCTTGAAGGCTGCGCGCAGGATGTTCTGGTCGTCGACCAAGAACACTTTGATCTTCGCGGTGGACTTGGTTTGGGTCGATTCGGTCATGGCAATCACCTAGAGAGCGATGGGCAGACGGATTTCGAAGCGTGCACCGCCGAGCGAGGACGTCTGGGCCTCGATCGTTCCGCCATGTTCCTCGACGACCCTGCGGCAAAACGCGAGGCCGAGGCCCGTGCCTTTGACCTTGGTGGTCGAGAAGGGTTTGAACAGGTTGCCGCGCTGGTGTTCTGCGATGCCCGGGCCGTTGTCGTCGACGGCGAACACCACGGTGCTCGAACCGACGCGGCGCACCGACATCACGATGCGCGCGCGCGCTTTGCCGGCCTCGAGCGCGTTGGCGATCAAGTTCGTCAACACCTCGTCGAGCAACTGTCGGTCGCCGTTGAGCAGCACTTCGGGCTCGTCGATTTGGATTTCGACTTCCGCGCCGCGCTTGACGACTTCCGTACGTTGCGCGCGCAGCACTTGCTCGCACAGCTTGCGCGCCTCGACCTGCGCGATGCGCAGCTCGATCGGCTTGGCGAAGGTGAGCGTGCGGCGCATCAAAGCCTCGAGGCGCTGCATGCGCGCCACCAAGTCTTCGAGCACCGCCGCGTCGTCCTCACCCAGTTGCGTCGCCACGGCGCGCAGCGCGAGGTTGACGGCGGTGATCGGATTCTTGATCTCGTGCGCCAACATCGCTGCCGACTCGCCGATCGTCGCCAGCGCTCGCAACATCGACATCTCCGCGTGCTGTGCGCGCTTGAGCTCGGTGATGTTGCGGCCTTCGGGAATGATCAGCGCCACTTGGCCGTCCGCGCCGAGCACCGGACTGAGCGAGAAATCGACCGTGATCGACTCGCCCGTCTTGCTGCGATGCGTCGTTTCGAAACGCACGAAGTGCCCGAGCGCCGCTTCCGCGATCCCGGCGCGCAAGCGTTCGCGATCGTCGGTCAAACCGATCCACCAGGGCGTGTCCCAGAACGGCTTGCCGATCACGGACTCGCGCGAAATGCCGAGCAACTCGAGCGCGGTGTGGTTGACCTCGAGCAACGTGCCGTCGGGTCGCAGCAAGCCCATGAACTGGTAGGAGCGGTCGAAGATCGCGTGGAAGCGGCGCTCGCTTTCCTGGTGCGCGAGCTCGATCCGGCGCCGCAGCGTGATGTCGCGGAACGAGCCGATGAACAGCGGATGCGGCGAGCCTGGAACGTCCGCGCGCGCGACCGACAGTTCGCAGATCAACAGGTGACCGTCTTTGTGAACGACCTCGAACTCGCGCGTGCGACCGAGGATGTGCGTGACGCCCGTGCGCCGGTAGTTGGCGAGGTACTCGTCGTGGCGCGAGCCGTGCGGCTCGGCGACCAACACGCTGATGTTGCGGCCGAGCAATTCCTCGGGCTTCCAGCCGAACACCGCCTCCACCGAGCGGCTGGCCGAGACCACGACTCCAAATACGTCGATGGCGATGGTCGGATCGAGGGTTGCGTCGAGCAGCGCCCGGTACAGGACATCGCCGGAGACGGGCTCGGACGCGCGACTGTCACGCGTAGCCGCGACGGTGGCTGACCGACCACCGGGCGTAGGACGTTCGTCGGCTTGGCTCACAGGACATTTCTCCGCGGTGGGTCCGGATACGTTCGGATCCGCCCATGCACGGCAAGGGTCGGATTCGGGTAGTTCCTGGATGGGCGCGGCGAACATAGCAGACGGGCGATCTCGACCGTCGGGGGCATGCTAGGTGCGTTGCGTACGCACGCACTCGGGTCCGAGTGCGTACCGTTGCGCGGCGAATTGCGTAGCGCTTCCGGCGCCGCGCGACCACGGCTTGGAGCCCGTGTGCGCGAGGTCCATGATGCGCACCACGAACGGCGGCGACGGCCGTTCGCGCATCGGAAGCGGCAGTTGCGGGGTTGCGCGGTGCGATCTCGGCACAGTCCGCTCGGTGCGCTCGCCCTGAGTGACGTCGCGCCTGGAGCGGACTGCAATGAAGATCCTATGCGCTACTGATTTTTCAGCCTCCGCGGCCGGCGCGGCGCGAGTCGCGGCTCGCTGGGCCTCGAAGTGCGGCGCGCGCATGTACCTCGTGCATGCCGCGCACCACCCTGGTGCCCCGACACCTTCCACCAGCAGCGCGTCGGCCGCAGCACCCGAAGAACTGCGACGCCTGCGCGCCTTGCTCGAAGCGCAGGCGCTCGAACTGCGCGCGCTCGGAGCCCAAGTCGAGGTCGAGTTGCTCGACGGACTGCCCGACGAGGCCGTGTTGGCGCGCGCCGCCGCGCTCGGCACCGAGTTGCTCGTGATCGGCCCGATCGGAGCGCGCTCGTTCGGCGCCTTCAGCCTCGGCAGCGTCGCCGCGCGGCTGATCAAGGGCTCACACACGCCTGTGCTCGTCGTCCGCGAGGAGGCGAGCTTCGCCGCGTGGTTCACCGGCACGCGCCCGCTGCGTGTGATGGTCGGCGTCGATCCCTCGAAGCCCGCGCGAGCGGCGATCGACTGGATCGCCGAGCGACGCACGCTCGGTCCGATCGACATCGTCGCCGGCTACGTCTATCAGCCCGGCGAGGAGCGTCGGCAATCGTCGACTGCGGCGCACGAGGCCGCGCTCGCTGCAGATGTGCGCGAACGCAGTGCGGCGTTGGGTGCGCCGCGCGTGCGCGTGGCGTCGGGTTGGGGGCGCGTCGCCGAACATCTGCTCGACCTCGCCGCTGAAGAGAACACGGACCTGCTCGTCATCGGTACGCATCGCCGTACCGGCATCGACAGGATGCTGCACGGCTCCGTGTCGCTGGGCATCGTCGGTCACGCGCGCCGCAACGTGCTGACCGTGCCGCGCAGCGAAGCTCCGAACAACGCCAAGGTCGCGCCGCTCAACGTGCGGCGCGTGCTCGTCCCGGTCGACATGTCGGACATGTCGCGGCGCGCCATCGCTTGGGGCTGCACGTTGCTACCGAGCGGAGGCACGCTGCAGTTGCTGCACGTCGTCGCGCCGTTCATCGCGACGGGAACGGACTTCGGGACCTACGTGCCGTTGCCGCCGCCGTCAGCGGCCGAGACGGAGCGCACGGAGCGCGAAATCTCGGCCAAATTGCGGCAGTTCGTGCCGCCGGACGCACTCACGCGCGGTGTCGAGGTGCACGTCGAGGTCGTCACCGCCTTCAGTGCGCCGGATGCGATCGCACGCGCTGCCGAGCGCCTCGATTCCGACGTCATCTGTTTGTCGACCCACGGTCGCTCGGGTTTGACGCGTGCGTTGCTCGGTTCGGTCGCGCAAGGCGTCGTGCGCCACGCCCACGTGCCCGTGCTCGTCGTGCCGCCGGACCATGGGCAAGCGCATCCGCACTGAACTCGACGCTGCCCACGCCGACGAAACAGGTGAGCGCTAGCCGGTCAGACCGACGAGCGCTCACCACTCACGGGCACACCCTGGGAATCAGAAAATCGTGACGCCGAAGGCCTCGGTCGCCGCGAAGCGTCGACCCGGCGCGGGGTCGAACACGAAGTACTGGCCGTACAACTCGGTGCCGACGAGCAACGGGTCGTTCGCGATCGGCAGGACGAACGAGTCCCAACCGTGGCCCGCGCCGACGCCGTTGAGCTGACCGCTGCGGAAGATCTGCAGCGCCGGACTCATGCTCATGTACGAGATCGCGTCGCCCCACGGCGTACCGGCTTGACTGGCGACGTCGACCAGCAATCCGGCCGTCTTGCCGGCATTGCCGTGCTCGATGCCGACGGTGAACTGCGCATTGCCGACCATCGGCGGCGAGAGCGCGACGATGTGCGGAGCGAATCCGCCGGTGCCCGCCGTCGGCGTGCCGAACAACTGCGGCACGTTGGCCGAGTCCGAGAACAGCGCGGGGTGCTCGAAGGGCCCCTGCGCGGCTGCGACGCGAGGGTCGGTCATCGGTCGCTTGAGGAACGCGGCGAGCGCGTTCTTCTGCCCCTGCGTCAGGTTGAGCGGCCGGATCAACGGGTCCTTGTTGGGCGCGTTGAAGTCTCCGCCGCGGTTGTAGAACTCGATCACGTCCTCGATCGTCGCCATCGAACCGTTGTGGAAGTAGGGCGCGCGCAGTTCGAGGTTGCGCAGCATCGGAACGCGCATGCGGCCCATGTCCTGCGGATTCGCGGTGACGCCGAAACGGCCGGGATCCTCGGTGTTCGGTCGCACGCCGATGTAGCGGAAGGTCTGGTTCGAGAAGAACGGCGCCGGGTGGCACACCGAGCAACTCGTCACCGGCGAGCCGAACAGTTGCAGGCCCTGTTGCTCGAGCGCGGTCAACGCGCCGGGGTTGCCGCCGAAGAAGGCGTCGACCGGTGCTTGGTTCGAGAACAGCGAGCGCTCGTAGGTCGCGATCGCCATGCCGATGCGCGCGGCGTCGACGCCGGGCGAACCGAAGGCCTCTTGGAAGATCGCCGGGTACATGCGTCCGTTGATGAAGGCCGTCAGGCCCGCGGGCACCGACGGCGACACGGCGAGCGGACGCATCGCGTTGACGCGCAGCACGACGTCGGTCCAGTTGCGACCGACGTGGCCCATCTCGCCGTCGTTGACGATCGGGCCGACAGCTTGGCTCTCGAGCGCCGCGCCTTGGTTGAGCACGATCGCGTTCGTCACCGGATCGCGGAAGGTGCCCGTCGCGCGCCCGTCCCAGAACAAGCTCGGTCCGTACACCGCGTTGATCGCTGAAGGCGCCTTGCGCCCCGTGACTTGCCGGCCGAGGCCGAAGCTCGCGCTCGCATCGAAGGAGCCGTCGGCGAAGTTGCGCACGACGCCCGGCGAACCGTGGATGTCGTCGGGGCTGCCGAACAGTTGATCGAGGCCCGGATTCACGTTGCCGGCGAGCGCGGGATTGCTGTGCGCGTCGGAACCGCCCGCCTCCGGGCTGTGGCACGTCGCGCACGAAACGGTGCGCGTCGACGAGAGCTGCTCATCCCAGAACAGCAGCGCGCCGAGTTGCGTCTTGGCCGCATTGATCGGATTGCCGAGCGGCGGCGGCGGAGGCGGCGGGAGCGGACCGGGGCCCTGCGCGAGGGACTTCGACGCGAGGACTCCGACAGAGATCATAGCGAGGCCGAGGGCTTGCTTCTTGGAGATGGCGTTGTTTTCGATGAAGGGAGGGAGGTATCAGTAAAACCGAGGTGCGTC
>CAYHRR010000175.1:0-7711 GCA_964358875.1 uncultured Planctomycetaceae bacterium
GTTCCGCAACGGACATCGAGCGCGAATTGGGCCGACGCCCGACGACGTTCTGCTACCCCTACGGCGACTGTGATGCACGCGTTGCCGCGGCGGCGCGCACTCATTACGCGCTGGCCTGCACCACGCAATTGAGCACTTTGCGTGCGGGCGATGACGCGTTGTTCATGCCGCGTCTCGATGCCTACTACTACCGAGCGCCCGGGCGACTCGAGGCCTGGGGCAGCCTTGGCTTCCGTGCGCATTTGTGGGCTCGGGCGAGCGCGCGCCGCCTGCGCGGTCGATTCAGCGGTTGAGGTGCCGAACTTGGGCCGCAGTTGTTCCGTCATCCGATGGAACCGCGCGATCCTGTCGAACTATGATCACCGCGCGTCCCCACCGATGAGCTCGACCCAACAAACGGATCCCAGTGATAGCGCGCTCGAGGGCGAACTCGATCTCGCCTTCGCACCGCTGCACAAGCGCTGCCTCGGCGTCGCCGTCGGATGCGCGGTCGCGTTGCTCGTGATCGTCGCGACCCTGCTGCACCTCGTGCGCGCACCCGACGAGGCGAGCGTCGGCCACGTGCTGCCGCTGCACCTTCTGTCCCAATACTTCTACGGCTACACGGTCAGTCCGCTCGGCGCCTTGATCGGCGGCCTGTGGGGACTGTGGCTCGGCTTCGTTGTCGGTTGGAGCTTTGCCTTCACGCGCAACTTCGTGCTCGCGGCGATCAAAGTGTTCTTCCGTGCGCGCGCCGAGTTGAACGAGAACGCGGGCTTCCTCGATCACATCTGACCTAGCGACGCTTCGATGAGCACTTCCAATCCCGTCCACACCACGCTCGTGCGCGCCGGCGCGCGCGCTTGGGGCATCGCGACGGGACTCGTCTTGGGCTTCGGATTGTTCGCCGCGACGCTCGTGCTCGTGATCAAGGGCGGGCCTGAAAAAGGCGCGCACCTCGGTCGGCTCAGCCAAGTCTTCCCGGGTTACGACGTCACCGTCGGCGGAGCGTTTCTCGGGCTTTTGTACGCCTTCGTCGTCGGCTACGCGCTCGGACGCTTGCTCTCGCCGCGCGCCGCGGTTTCGGTCACGCGCCTTGCGGCTGAGCGCGACAAGCACGTGCGCCTCAACGGCAATGCTTGGGGCCTGACGATCGGCGGAGTGCTCGGCGTCGTCGTTCTCGCGACGACCATCGCGCTCGCCGTGCGCGGCGGCGAGCACCCGGGCGATTTGATCGAGCACCTCGCGATCTACTTCCCCGGCTACACCGTGACGATCCAGGGCGGCTTCATCGGCGCTGCGTGGTCCTTCGCGCTCGGCTGGTTGCTCGGCCGACTGATCGGCGTCGTCTACAACGTCACCGTCGCGCGCGCGGAAGAGAAGATGGCGCGCGCCTGAGGATGGTGCGCGCGCGCGGGCCGCGACTAACGCGGCGGTCGTGTCGAGTCCGCTTCGAGCACGAGCACGGTCAAGTACGGATCGACCTCGAGCTCGCGCGCGATGTGTCGGCCGGCGATCAACGGCAACCAACGCTCGTCCTGCTCTTCGAGCGCGCCTGAGTAGCGGATGTTGCGCAGCAGGATCACGACAGGACGCTCGAAGCCGCTCGCGTCTTGATTGGGCACTGTCTCGGGCTCGACCGCGCCGAGGTCGCGGCCGTAGGCCTTGAACGGCAGGGTGTGCTCGAACAACGACGGTTGCGAGAGCAGCGCGGTGTAGAGCGGCTTCTCGAGCTTCGCGCCTTCCGCGCGCGCGACCTCGACGGCCCCGCGCATGTTCTCCGTGCTCGCTCCGCCAGCTTGTGCGATGCCGAGCACGCATGCGCCGACGCCGAGCACCGTGACCACGATCGTGCGCAGCGTGCGCGTCTCGAGCGCGTCGGCGCCGAGCGCTACGAGCAGCGGCAAGAGCCACGCGATCGGCGCGTAGTACTGCAACGGGAAGCGATCCCAGGTCCAGTAGGAGGCGGCGGTGACGACGACGAAGTACGTGATCGCGTAGATCGTCAGGCCGCGCGCGACGGGCGCCGCGCCGCTGCGAACGGGACCGCGCCACACCAGTCGCAGCATGCTCACGCACACGCCGATGGCGAGGAACGGCGGCCACGCGAGCGCCGCGATCCAACTCCACGGACTTCCGAGCGCGCCGCTGTAGGGAACGAAAAGGCGCACGGGCAGCTGCGCGAATTCCATGACCAGCGCGCGCCGCAAGTGCCAACCGCCGTGGCCGTCTTGGTACTCGAGGCGCCGCTCGGTCGCGACCTGCGCGAAGCCGAGGAACCAACTGATCGGCTCCCACGACAAGGCCACGGCGAGCGAGCCCGCGAGCACGAGCCAGCCCAAATGCAACATGCGCGGCGTGCTCGCCCACAGGCGCGCGAAGCCGATCGCGAACACCGTGAAGGCCATGAAGCGGTGCGTCCAGATGCCGAGCAACGCGCAGGCGAAGAACACGGCGAAGCGCGCGACTCGCGAACGGTCCTCGGCGAACGCAGCCCACACGGCGCCGGCACTGAAGAGCATCAGCCACGCGTAGGGCCGCAGCTCCGTCGACCAGTGCACCAAGTACGGCACGCACGCGAACAACCAGGCGGCCAACGCGAGCGCGCGCGTGCTACCACGCGCAGCGCGCGTCAACGCGATCAACGGCACGAACACGAGCAGACTCGACAGCACCGGCACGACACGCAGCGCGGCGCCTTGCTCCCAACCGCCGAGCAGGTGCGTCGCCATGAAGTACAGCGGCGTGTGGTACTCGCGCGCAACGTGCTCGCGCACGGCGGCGAGGGTCGGCAGGCTCGCGTGCGAAAGCGTGTGTAATTCGTCGAGCCACAAACTCGACTCCCACGCTTCCCACGCGCGCAGCGCCAGCCCGACCAGCAACGCCGCAGCGAGCCAACGCAGCGGAATCGAGCGCGCGTCATCGGTAGTCGTCGTCATGTGTCGGCGCATCATTCCCGCGTCACGCAGCGCTTGCAACGCGCGGCGCCGCGCGCACAAAACACAAGCGGCGCTGCCGTCGCCGGCAACGCCGCTTGCTTGGATCGAGCGCGCTCCGTCAGCGGAGCTTGCTCACGTCAGATCACGGGCACAGCGTCCACTCGATGCCGTCCGACAGGTTCGTCGTCTTCGGCGCCGGCGGATCGCGGAACCAGGCTTGCGCGTCGAACATCTGGCCGGCCGTCAGCGGATTGCCCGGGACGCTCGGATTCGCCGCCATGAAGGCGAAGAAGTCGAGGCTGAGCACGCCGTCGCACGCGGCGAAGGTGCCGCCGGCATTGGAGACCGGACCGCGCACGAGCGGGGCCTTGACGCACAAGAAGCTCGTCGAGCCGGCGCCCCAGACGACCGCAGCGCGGCCGTTGATGCCGTAGAACATCACGCCCGATTGCGTGCCTTCGACCTGCGTCGCGCTCAGCACGAAGCTGCCGGGACCTGCCGCGATGCTCGCGTTGAGCGCGCTCGCGCCCATGATCGGGTTGCAGCCGTTGGTCGTCGTCGACGACGTGCAGTAGTTCGTCGTCGCACTCGAGCAGCCCGAGAGCGCGGTGACGATCGTGAGGTCCCAGCGGGTGAGCAGGCCGACGTCACCACCGACTTGGTCGGCGATCGTCAACGTCCAGTTGCCGTTGGGGTCACCGACGCCGCATCCCACGCCGCGGAAGTTGTCGAAGTTGCCGTCCGGTTGCAGATCCGGCGCAGCAACGCCCGACGTGAACACGTAGGTCGCGATCGGGTTGACCGAGGCCATGTCGAACAGCGTGCCGTTGAACACGTCATCGTTCGCGCCGCCGCGGTTGTCGGAGACGATCGCGGTGTCGCCGGCCGGGCTGGTCAGCGTGATCTCGATGTCCGAATTCCAGGTGTGCGTGATCTCGGTGTACAGCTTCACGTCCCAGCAGCGCGTACCCAGGCCGCTGACTGCCATGACGTCCGATTGCGTCGTGACGTCGGCGATGACCATGGCCGGCGATTGGGTGAAGGTGACCGGAGCGTTGAAACCGGTCGGCGGCGGCGGAGGAGGAACCACGGTGCCGTCGGTCACGGTCAACGAGAAGGCGCTCAAGTTGCCGACGTCGACGTTCGCGTCGTCCACGATCGTCAGCGTCCACACGCCGTTGGGGTTCTCACCGATGAACGTGCTGTTCATCGAAACTTCGGGGCGCAGGTCCGGAGCCGCGACGAGGTCGACGTACGCGTAGCTCACGACGCTGTTCAGCGATTGATCGTCGAACAAGGTGCCGTTGAACACGTCGTTGAAGTACGCGCCGTTGTCCGACGTGACGTCGCAAACCGTGCCGAGCGGCGAGGTCAGCGAAATGTCGAGGTCGGCCGCGTAGGTGTGCGTGATCGCGACGTTGAGGTCGATGTCCCACAGCGGGAGAACGACGCCGGCGACCGTCGCCGTGAACGTCTGCGTCGACACGTCGGCGATCGGACCGGTCGTGCCGATGACGGCCGCGTAGGTCGTGCTCGGGCTGCCGCAGGGACCTGCGGGCGCGACGAGGTATTGCGCACCGCCGGTCGCGACGACCGACTTGCCGGGTTGGTCGCCGCCGAGCGTCGCGCTGAGCGCGTCGTACTGGGCCGACAAACGGTTGAACGTGGCAACGTCACCTGCGGTCTTGGCCGCGATGGCGCGCTGCCAAAGCGCCGTCATGCGGTTGGTGGTGACGGTCTTCTGCTGCGCGAAGGCCGACGTCGCCGTCAAAGCCGCCGCGGCGAGAAGAATGTTGGTGGAACGGGTCATCTGTGAGGGCTCCCTGAAAAAGGACAATCCTGATGGCTGCACAGCAGGGGTCGGACACGACCCAAACCGCCGACGCAACCGCGCACTAGTCTCCCCCAAGGACGGGCTTCGCGCTTGTGCGAGTTCCCTTTCGCACAAAATTTCCTGGCGCCTACGCAGGCAAGCCCGCGTCGCGCCGGCCGACCGCCTCGGCGAATACGAAAAAAGCCGCGCCGCCGTTTCCAGCGACGCAGCTTGGGTCCAGCTCCGCCAGGGGAGCTCGTGCCCGTCAGATCAGGGGCACATCGACCACTCGATCGCGTTGCTCAGGTTCGTCGTCTTGGCCGCCGGCGGGTCGCGGAACCAGGCCTGCGCCGCGAAGGTCTGACCGACCGTGAGGGGATTGCCGTCGGCGCCGGGATTGGCGGCGAGGAACCCGAACACATCGAAGGTGAACGCTCCGTTGCACGCGCCGAAGGTGCCGCCGGAATTCGCGACTAGGCCGCGCACGAGCGGCGCTTTGACGCACAAAAAGCTCGTCGAGCCCGCGCCCCACGACACGATCTGGCGGCCGTTGACGCCGTAGAACATCACGCCCGATTGTTGGCCTTCGACGTTGCTCGCGCTGAGCACGAAGCTGCCCGCGCCGCCGGCGATGCTCGCGTTGAGCGCGCTGGCGCCCATCGCGGGAATGCAGCCGTTGGTCGTCGTCGCCGACGTGCAGTAGGTCGTCACGACGCTCGAGCAGCCGCACAACGCGCTCGTCAGGCGGAGATCCCAGCGCGCGAGGTTGCCGACGTCGGCGCCGGCCTGGTCCTCGATGATCAACTGCCACACGCCGTTGGGATCTTCGCCGTTGAGACCGGCGAGCACGCCGTCGGGCTGCAGATCGGGCGCCGCGACACCGTTCGTGAAACCGTAGCCCGCCACGGGGTTCGTCGAGCTGTCGTCCCACCACGTGCCGTTGAACACGTCGTCGGCGGCACCGCCGGCGTTGGCCGAGATGACCACCTGCGTGCCGGCGGGCGATTGCAGCGTGATGAACAGGTCCGCGTTCCAGGTATGCGTGATCTCCGTGTAGAGATCGACGTCGAACAGCGTCGCTCCCGCGCCGCTGACCGTCATGCTGTCGGTGCTCGTCGCCACGTCGGCGATGAACATGTTGGGCGAGTCCGTGTAGGTCACCGGCGAGCCGGGGGTCACCGGAACGACCACGCCGTCGGTGACGGTGAGCGACCAGGAGTTCACGAAACCGACATCGCCGCCGGCGACGTCGGCGACTTCGAGCGACCACACGCCGTTGGGCGTTTCGCCGCGGAAAGTCTGGTTGAGGCTCTGCTCCGGCTTGAGGTCGGGCGCCGGCGTGCCGTTCGAATAGGGATAGCTCGTGCAGTTGTTCACCGACTGATCGTCCCACAGCGTTCCGTTGAACACGTCGGCGTTGGCACCGGCGTTGTTCGACGACACGTCGCAGCGCGTTCCGGCCGGCGAGATCAGCGTGAGCTCGAGGTCGGAGTTGTAGGTGTGCGTGATCGCCGTGCTGAGGTCGACGTCGTAGACATCGATGCCCAGGCCGCCGATGGTCGCCGTGAAGGTCTGCACGGAGACGTCGTTGATCGGTCCGGTCGTGCCGGTCGCGGTGCTCGAAACTCCGGGGGAATTGCCGCAGCTCGCCGGGGCGACCGCGTTGAGCACGCCGCTCGGCGTCGGCGTGGCCGAACCGTGCGTGAGGCGCTCGGGACGCTCGTTGCCGGTGCGCACGCGCAACGCGTCGTACTGCGCGATGTAGCGCTGGTAGCCGGCGATATCGCCCGCGGCCTTGGCGTGCACCGATCTTTGCCACAGGGCCGACATGCGTCGGGCCGTCGCGCCCTTGTGCTGTGCGAACGCGGTCGCGGACAGCGCGAGCGTCGCGAAAACAATCGTCGAGGAACGGATCATCGGTAGAGCTTCCTGAGGGTCGATGAGAGGTGCAGGCGACGCAGACCGGGAGTCGGTCCGAGTCGAACGCCAAGCGGCGCCCACTTTGCCACGCTTCGACGAAGCGCGCCGCAGCGATGTTTCGTTTCGTCGCGCGCGCTGCGCACACTTTTCCAGGCGGTCAACGGGCCGCACGCGTCGCGCTTGATTCCGCCGCGCTCCCGCGCAAGATCCGCGTCCCGCGCCGCTCGACGCAGGCTCCCCATCGCCACCCACGAACGAAACATCGCCGCCAGCTTCGCCGCCTTGGCGTCGGGTGACGCGCTCGGCCGCATCGCCGCCTTCGCCGCCGGCTGGTACGTCGCGCGCACGATGGGACCCGAGATGTTCGGCGTGATGACCTTCGCGCAGGCGGTGGTCCTGTATTTCACGCACCTCGCCGCGTGCGGCGTCGACCTCACCGGCATCCGCGACGTCGCGCTGGATCCGACGAAGGTGCGCACGCTGGTCCCCTCGCTGCTCAGCTTCCGCACGCTCGTTTCTGCGGGCCTCGTGGTGTTGCTGGCGAGCTTCGCTCTGCTCGCCTTGCCGCTGCTCGACGGCGTGGTGCTCGCGCTGTATTCGCTGACTTTGTTCGGTCATGGCCCGAACGCGAAGCTCGCGCTGCTCGGCCTGTCGCGCGCGAAACCCGTCGCCATCGCGCGCACGGCGGGCGAGGTGCTGTACGTCGTGCTCGTCCTCGCCTTCGCTCACCAACGCGGCGACATCGTGTACGTGCCCTGGGCACAAGCGCTCGGCGACATCCTCGCCGTGCTGCTGATGTTCTTCGCGTTGAAACGCATGGGCCATGCGATGCCGGTCGAGCTCGATTGGCCCGCGGTCAAGCCGGTCTTGCAGCGCTCGTTCCCGCTCGTGCTCAACATTTTGCTCGGGCTGATGATCTTCAACAGCGACTTGATCGCGCTGCGCTTCTGCCGCGACCGCACGACGGTCGGCTGGTATTCGGCCTCGTACCAACTGATCAGTTTTCTGATCAACATGGCCTGGGCCTACAGCTACAGCTTGCTGCCGGCGCTGACGCAAG
>CAYHRR010000176.1:0-7687 GCA_964358875.1 uncultured Planctomycetaceae bacterium
CAAGTGGCCGAGGACTTGATCTTCGATCGACGCCGTGAGGGCTACGACCCGTTGCACGCGTACCTCGCGTTGTTCGATGGAGCGCAGGTCGCAGCGAAGAAGGAGCGTGCGATTCCCCAAGATCTGTGGGAGCGCTTGCGCTGGCGCATCGTCGAAGGCGAGCGCAAAGGACTCGCCGAAGACCTCGAACTCGCGCGCGCCGCGAAGCCGCCGCTCGAGATCATCAACACCGACTTGCTCGCCGGCATGGCGACGGTCGGCGACTTGTTCGGACGCGGCGAGATGCAGTTGCCGTTCGTGTTGCAGTCGGCCGAAACGATGAAGGCCGCGGTCAAGCACCTCGAGCCGCACATGCAACGGCTCGACGGGAATTCACGCGGCAAACTCGTGCTCGCCACGGTGCGCGGCGACGTGCACGACATCGGCAAGAACCTGGTCGACATCATCCTCTCGAACAACGGCTACACCGTTTACAACCTCGGCATCAAGCAACCGATCCAGCACATCCTCGACGTCGCGCACGAACACAAGCCCGACGTGATCGGCATGAGCGGCTTGCTCGTCAAGAGCACGGTCGTGATGCGCGAAAACCTCGAGGAAATGAACCGTCGCGGCGTGTCGACGCCGGTGGTGCTCGGCGGCGCGGCGCTGACGCGCAAGTACGTCGAGCACGATCTGCGCAAGTGCTACGCCGGCGCGCTGTACTACGCGAAGGATGCCTTCGAAGGCCTCGAAGTGATGGCGCGCGTCGTCAACGGCGCGGCGCGGCCCGAGGTGCGCGAGTACGCGAGCGGTGACGACGAAAGCGCGCGCGCCGTGGCCTGCGCGCCGACCCGCGCTCTGGCCTCGACCGTCGCTTCACTGAACGCGGCCGTGCCCGCAGCGCTCGGCGCACGACCGACGCCGGACAGCGCCGCTCGAAAGGCGCCGGACATCGGCGAGCTCGGGATCGAGCGCCAGGACCTCGCGCGCGACATCGACTATCCCGTCGCGCCCTTTCTCGGCGCGCGTCTCGTCGAGGCCGTGCCGTTGCAGAGCGTGTTTCCGTACATCAATGAGGTCACGCTGTTCCAGTTTCAGTGGGGCTATCGCCGCAAGGGCAAGCCGCAACGCGAGTACGCGAAATTCATCGACGTGCACGTGCGACCGATCTTGAACGCGCTCGCCAAGCAATGCGCGAAGGAGAAGATCCTCGAGCCGAAGGCGGCCTACGGCTATTGGAGGTGCGTGCCCGAAGGCGACGCGCTCGTGCTCTTGCATCCCGAGGACGATGCGCGCGTCGCCGCTCGCTTCGCGTTCCCGCGCCAACGCGGCAAGCGCAATTTGTGCATCGCCGATTACTTCCGAAGCGACGGCGTGCCCGACGTCGTCGCGTTGCAAGTCGTCACGGTCGGTCAACGCGCGAGCGACGTCGCGCGCGAGTGGTTCGCCGCCGATCGCTATCAGGACTACTTGCACTTGCACGGCCTGTCGGTCGAAGCCGCTGAAGGCCTCGCCGAATACATCCACAAGCAAGTCCGCGCCGAACTCGGCATCGCGCACGAAGACGCGCGCGACATGCGCGAACTCTTCAAGCAGGGCTATCGCGGCTCGCGCTTCTCCTTCGGCTATCCCGCTTGCCCGAACCTCGCCGACCAAGAGCAACTTCTCGATCTGCTCGGCGCGCACAAGCTCGGGCTCACCTTGTCCGACGAGCACCAACTCGACCCCGAGCAATCGACGAGCGCGCTGATCTGCCACCACCCGAGCGCGAAGTACTTCACGATCTGAGCGCTGATCGCGCTCTCGCTAGACTCGTGCGCCATGGATGACGCGCAGCTGCTCGACACGTGGGAGAAGGTGGATGCGCTCGCGAACCAGTACGGCAGCTACTGGCGTGTGCCGTACTTTCAAACGGCATTTCGAGGACATTCAAAGACCTGGAACTCGCTACTTCCAAGCCTTGCGCGGCGGGTCCACGGCAATGACCGCTTCGATGTCCTCAGCTGCCGAACCGTTGAGAGAATCGTGCGCGACGAGCTGTTGGCGCGCTGCTCAGCATCGACGCTGGATGAACTTACGCGCGCGAACTGGCTTGGTCAGGCTGCCGTAGTGCGCCACTTCGGCGCGCCGGCGCGCGTCTTGGACTGGTCTCAGTCCCCGTTCGTTGCGCTCTACTTCGCGTGCGCAGACGACATGGGCTCAGACGGTGAGTTGTGGTTCGTGAGCGCGCACGAAATCAACGCGGTCGCGAAAGTCGCAACTATGTACGACGGCTCGGGTGACGAGGTCGCACCGTGGTTCGATTCGATGACGCCGGAGGGCCGCGTTGCTTTCGTGCGGCCCGGTCGACACAGCGCGCGCAGCGCGGCACAGCAGTGCCTGTTCTCCGTCTCAGACGATCCGCGCGCCGATCACCGTGGTCTGATCGAAGACGCGCTCCGCAAATCCGTGCACCACGAAACGGCGGGATGGGAAGTCCACGGCCTGCACCGCCTCATCGTGCCCGCCAACGTGAAGGAGGAGTTCCTGAAGAAGCTGTGGCACCGGAACGTGCACGCCGCTTCGCTCTTCCCCGACCTTGAAGGCTTGTGTCGCTATGCGAACGACTTGGTCGCCCTGTACTCGTTTGGAATGAAGGAAACGCATCGCAAGGTGGACGAGATCATCGCGTCAAGCTCGCGGCGGAACGCGAGTCGGCGCGGTGAGCCCAACTGTTGATACGCCGCAACGGGTCACGACGCCTTGGAAACGGCGGGCGGCAAGTGCGCTGCGACGTGCGCCGCGTAGCCAAGCGCCGCGTGCACCTGCTCCGAAGTGAGCTGGTAATCAGCGCAAACATCGTCGACATCTTGCCCCGACGCCAACGCGGCCAACACTGTCGCCACGTCGACTCGCGTACCCGTCAAGCACGGCTTGCCGAATCGCACGTTCGCATCCATCGAAACACCGGGGAACATTTCCATGCGTGACCTCGCGGGCCGAAGGATACCGCGGCTCGCTTTGAAAGTGTGGCGGCCGCTTCTTTCACGGGATCAGGAGTTGGGAGAGGAACGTTCAACGCCTCGAGGCTCGGCCTCGCTGTTGAACGACTCGACCCCGAGCAATCGACGAGCGCGCTGATCTGCCACCACCCGAGCGCGAAGTACTTCACGATCTGATCACGGTCGGCGCCGCGTGGTCCGTGTCGTGAATGCGCCGTCCGCATCACGGTAGGATCCGCTCGACGCGGTGCCGCTAGTTGCGAGTGGCTCGGTCGTCCATCGATGAACACGCGGAACGATCGGACGCACGGACTGCTGCGCGCTACGGCCGGCTTCACGAGCCTCGTTGCGTGGCTGAGTATCGTGGCGAGCCCGACGGTATTCGGCGCCGTGCTCGGCGGGCTCGTCCATGTGTGGTTCGACAACGTATTCGGTGACCTGCTTTGCGTTGCGCTGGTGATCACCGGCGTGATCGTCGGAATCATGTGGGCCGAGCACGCGCGCCGCACGTACACGACCATCCACTTCGTATCGCGCGGCATGGCGACGCCGGACCTCGACACTCCGGTGGGCCCGGAGCAATGTCCGGTTTGCGCCGTTCGAATGCCGCGACCCGATGCCGGGAAGTGCGGCGAATGTGGCGTCGATTTGAGTCGCGCCGCGCGCTGGCGCAAACCGCCGTCGCAGCGGACGCGTTGAGAGCGGAGACGCGCACGAAGTCGTCGTCGCAGGATGGACCGAGGGCACGACGACTCGATCGAGCGGAGCTGTGCCGCATCGATACTCGGCGCGAACAGCCGCTCGCCGGCTGCGGCGCTATTCTCGAACCGCGTCGAATTCGACGCGGAAACGCAGCCCCGCCTTCGGAACGAAATATGGCCCCCACGATCCTCCTTCGCACCGCCGTCGTCCTCGCCGCTTGCGCGAGCGCGCACGCGCAGAGCTTCAGCTACACGAGCTTCGCCGGCAGCACAGGCTTGACCATGAACGGCACGGCCGCAGTTTCGGGCGCCGTGCTGCGCGTGACGCCGGGCAGTTCGTCGGCGATCGGCGCGACGTGGCGCACGCAGCCCGTGTCCGTGTCCGCGGGCTTCGACACGACCTTCTCGTTCCAGATCTCGAGCCTCGTGTTCGGCGGCGCGGACGGCATCGCCTTCGTGATCCACGACGATCCGCGCGGCGCGAGCGCGATCGGCGGCGACGGTTCGGCCATGGGCTACGGCACGCAGGCAGCCGCGCAGATTCCGATCGCGAACTCGCTCGCCATCGAAATCGACACGTACAACGCGGGCGCGCCGTGGAGTGATCCCGACGACAACCACGTCAGCGTTCACACGAATGCGACGGGCGACAACAACGGCTACGAGAACTTGTCGATCGGCGTGGGCACACCGGTGGCGCTGATGAGCAACGGCGCGATCCACAAGATGCGCGTGCAGTACGTGCCGGGCACGCTGAAGGTGTACGTCGACGATCTCGTCAATCCGCTGATCACGAGCGCCTACAACTTCACGACCGGCGGAACGTGGCTCGCAGGTGGAAGCGTCGGCGGACTCAACTTGAGCGGCGGCACCAGCGCCTATGTCGGCTTCACCGCGGCCTGCGGCGGCGCGACCGAAATCCACGACATCACCGGTTGGGATTGGACGAGCACGATCGCCGCGCCCGTCGCCTATTGCACGGCCGGAACTTCGACGCACGGATGTGTGCCGTCGATCGGCGCGAGCGGACAACCGAGCGCGAGCTTGGCGAACGCGTGCACGATCACCGTGACCGGCGTCGAGGGCCAACAGAACGGACTCGTGTTCTACGGCGTCGACAACTCGGGCTTCGCGGCCTTGCCGTGGGGCACGGGCTCGAGCTTCATGTGCGTCAAGTCGCCGATCCAGCGCACGCCCGCGCAAGCGACGGGCGGATCGTTCGCGGCCTGCGACGGAACGCTCGCGCTCGATTGGAATGCGTTCCAACAGGCCTTTCCGACGGGACTCGGCAATCCCTGGACGAGCGGCGCGCAGGTCTATGCGCAGGGTTGGTACCGCGATCCGCCGGCGCCGAAGACGACGCACCTTTCGAACGCGCTCGAACTGACTTGCTTGCCGTGAGCGCGTCGCGCGCGCGAGTCCTGCGAAGAGTCGCGGATGCGCGCGTCGCACGGCGCTGCTAGCCTCGCCGCCGGAAGCGACGCGAAATCATGAGCGCTGTGATCGAGACCGCGTCGCTCGTCGGCGCATACCTGATCGGCGGATGCTCGCCCGGGTATTGGCTGGTGCGTTGGCGCACGCACGACGACGTGCGCACCCACGGCAGCGGCGGCACGGGCGCGACCAACGTCGGACGCGTGCTCGGCAAGGGCGGCTACGCGACGGTGTTGGTGCTCGACGCAGCCAAAGGAGCGCTCGCCGTGCTGCTCGCGCGCAAACTGCAGCTCGGCGAAGCGTGGGTCTGGGCCTGCGCCGTCGCCGCCGTCGCAGGCCACGTGTGGCCGCCGCAACTCGGCTTTCGCGGCGGCCGAGGCATGTCCACGTTGCTCGGAGCTTGGCTCGTGCTCGCGCCGCTAGCACTGCTGCCCTGCGCCGTCTTCATGCTGTTGGTGATGCCGTTGATTCGAAAATTCGTGCTGTCGGGCCTGTGCGGAATCTGTCTCTTGCCCGCCGCGAGTTGGTGGGCGAGCGCCGGCTCGCTTGCGGCGACGCTGGCCGCCGCGGCCTGCTCGCTCGTCGTACTGTTCGCTCACCGCCGGCACCTGCGCGATTGGTTGCGCCCGTCTCCGGTGTCCAACTGAGAACTTCGCCATGACCAAGATCGACAACGAGTTCGTGTTCCGCATCGCCACCGAGGAGTGGGAGTTCGAGCAAATCCACCGGCTCAACTACCGCACCTTCGTCGAGGAGATCCCGCAACACGCGCCCAACTCCGACGGACGGCTGGTCGACCGCTTTCACGCCGAAAACAGCTACCTCGGCTGCTTCCTCGGCCGGCGCCTGGTCGGCATGCTCGCCATGCGCAAGCAGCGTCCGTTCTCGCTCGACGCGAAGGTGCCCAAGCTCGATCAGTTCCTGCCGGCGGGCTACACGCCGATCGAAGTGCGCCTGCTCGCGGTCGAACCGGAGTTCCGCAAGACCAACGTCTTCACCACGCTGCTCGAGCAATGCGTCAAGCACTGCATCTCCGCGGGCTACGACGTCGCGGTGCTCTCGGCGACGACGCGCCAACTGCGTTTGTACCGGCATATGGGCTGCAAAGCCTTCGGTCCGCTGGTCGGCACCGAGCAGGCGGCCTACCAGCCGATGTACCTGACGCTCGACGATTTCGGTCACCAAGTCGAGCAGAGCGCGGCCTTGCGCACGGCCTTCGCCGAAGTGACCGAAGAACAGCTCGAGCAGAATTTCCTGCCCGGCCCGGTGATCATCACGCGCGCTGTGCGCACCGCTTTCGCGCGCGCGCCGGTCTCGCACCGCGGTCAGGCTTTTCTCGCGCGCATGGCCGAAGTGCGTGCCGGCTTGTGCCGCTTGACGGGCGCGCGCGACGTGCAAGTGCTCGTCGGTTCGGGCTCGCTCGCCAACGAGGTCGTCGCCGCGCAGTTGGGCTTGAGCGACACGACCGGGCTGGTGTTGTCGAACGGCGAATTCGGCGAGCGGCTGGCCGCGAACGCGCGCTCGGCGCGGTTGCGCTTCGATTGGTTGCGCTTGCCCTGGGGCGACAGCTTCGACCTCGCGCAGGTTGCGCACTTCGCGGACCGTTTGCCGCGCGGTGCATGGTTGTGGTGCGTGCACCACGAAACCTCGACGGGCGTGCTCAATCCGCTCGCTGCCTTGAAGGAGCTGTGCGAGCAACGCGGCTTGCGCCTGTGCGTCGATTGCGTGAGTTCGCTCGGAGCGCTGCCCGTCGATTTGCGCGGCGTGCACCTCGCGACGGCGACCAGCGGCAAGGGACTCGGCGCCTATCCCGGACTCGCGCTCGTGTTCCACGACTACAAACCGCAGGCCCAGCCCGATCGTTTGGCGGGTTACTTGGACCTCGGGCATTGGTCGTCGCACGCGAGCGTTCCGCACACGCATTCGTCGAATCTGCTCAACGCACTTGGAGAAGCGTTGCGCGGCGCGACGCCCGAGCGCATGGAGCGCATCCGCGCCAACGCCGAGTGGTTGCGCAGCGAGTTGCTCGACATGGGCTTCGCCCTGCTCGCGCCCGATGCCGTCGCTTGCCCCGGGATCGTGTCGATCGCGCTCGAACGCGGGCGCGGCATGACTTCGGCGCAGATGGGCAACGAGTTGGAGCTGCGCGGCTTTTGGCTGAGCTACCGCAGCGAGTACCTGCTCGAACGCGGCTGGATCCAGATCGCGTTGCTCGGAGATCCGCCGCGCAAGAGCCTCGAGAAGCTGGTGCGCGCGCTGCGCATCGTGTGCGGCCGCAGCGAACGCGTGCGCTCGACCGCAGTCGATCGTGCGGCGCCCGGCGACAGCTGAGAGCGCGTTCGCGCCGCTCGTTCCCTTCATCGTTCGACTCGCTCCAATCCCATGTGGCTCACTTCGATCGTCGCGCTGCTCGCGTGCGTGCAGTCGCCCGCGCAAGGGCTTTCCACGAAGCAAATCGACGCGTTGGTCGCGCGTTTCTTGGCGGCCGATGCGCGCACCGCAGACGGTTTCGCCGAGCAGATGAGGTTGTTGGCGGAGCTCGAGAGCGTGCCGCCGCTCGACGCCCGTCAGGAGAAGACGTGGCGCGAG
>CAYHRR010000177.1:0-7685 GCA_964358875.1 uncultured Planctomycetaceae bacterium
TGACCGTGTGCTCAGCGGTGTCGAAGCGCGTGATCAAGCCGACGCCGCTCTCGCCGCGCAGCACGCGCGGCCACGACGTCTCGACGTCGCTGCCGAGCGCGTTGATCGTGCCCAGTCCGGTGATCACCACTCGACGCATCTCAATGGACCTCAAGCTGAAGTTGCGGTTGCGACCGCGCGCGCGCGGTCGGTCTCCGAGGCGCGCTCGGAGCAGCGCTCAGCACTTCGACTTGATGTACTCGACGGCGTTGCCGACGGTCTGGATCTTCTCAGCGTCTTCGTCGGGGATCGAGATTTCGAACTCGGCTTCGAACTCCATCACCAACTCGACCGTGTCGAGCGAATCGGCGCCGAGGTCGTTGATGAACGAAGTTTCCTTCGTGACCTTGTCGGGCGTCGAGCCCATCTGGTCGCAAACGATCTTGATCACCCGTTCTTCGATCGTGGGGTTGGTCACCGTTGAGTTCTCCATGGCTTGCCTGCGATGCAAGCACGTGTGCTTGCTGGGTTGGGGCTTAGGTTACAGCGCGCCCGCGAGCCCGCCCCCGGGCGATTTTCGCGAGCCGTCGGATTCACAGACTCAGGCCCCCGTCGACGACGAAGGTCTGTCCGGTCACATAGGCGCCGCCCGGGCCGACCAAGAAGTCGACGAGCAACGCCACGTCTTCGGGAGTCCCGGTGCGGCCGAGCGGGATCGCAGCGACGAGCTCTTCTTTGGCCTTGGCGTCGATCGCAGCCGTCATGTCGGTGTCGATGAAGCCCGGCGCCACGGCGTTGCAGCACACGCCGCGTGAAGCGAGTTCCTTCGCCACCGAGCGGGTCAATCCGAAGATGCCGGCCTTGCTCGCGGCATAGTTGACCTGGCCCGCGTTGCCGGTGATGCCGACGACCGAAGCGATGTTGACGATGCGGCCCTTGCACTTCATCAGCGGGCGCGCCGCCGCGCGGACGAAGTTCCAGGTGCCCTTGAGGTTGGTGGTGACGACGGCGTCGAAGTCGTCCTCGGTCATGCGCAGCAGCAGCTGGTCGCGCGTGATGCCGGCGTTGTTGACCAAGATCTCGAGCCCGCCCAGCTCTTTTTGCACGGTTGCGACCAGTTCGGCGACCGCGGCGGTCTTGCCCACGTCGACCCCGTAGGCCGCTCCGCGACCGCCCGCAGCGCTGCAAGCCTCCGCCGTTTCCTTGGCACGCTCGGCGCTCGTCGCAACGCACGCCACGGTCGCTCCACGGCGGGCCAGCTGAACGGCGATCGCTCGTCCGATGCCGCGTGAAGCCCCCGTGACGAGAGCTACGCGGCCGGAGAGGTAGGTTTCGGATTCGATCACGGGTCGAGAGATCTGTGGAGTTGGGATTCCAACGACGCCACTCGCGGAATGCAAGCGTCGGAGCAGCCCGTTGAAGAAGTCACTCGGCGCGCCTGTGCGCCATGACGCGACGGTTCTGCGTCGGCCGATCCTCGCTGAGTCCGGCTGGATTCAATGGCGCGGGACGCACGGCGTGCCGATGCCGCGCGCGCACGGACGCGCCGATGCCGCGCTCGATCACCCGCGCCGCTCGGTTGTCCTCCTTGCCCCGCCCCGTCACGGTCGGCGTCGCACTCGAAAAAAATCTTCAACCGACGGCTAGGTGGTCGGCGCCACGAGATCGGAAGGAACGGCGAGCGAGCGCACCTTGGCGCTCTCGTCGATTTTCGAGAGAAGGCCGGCGAGCACCTTGCCCGGCGCGGGCTCGAGGAATTCGCGCACACCGGCGGCAAGGGCCCAGCGCATGGATTTCTCCCACAGGGTCGGCGCACACACTTGCGTCGCGAGATGTGCAGCAATTTGCGCGGGCGCGCTCACCGGTTCGGCCGTGACGTTGGTGATCAGGCGGACGCGCGGCGTTCGAAGCGTGACTTTGCTCAAGGCCGCGGCGAGATCGTCGGCGGCCGGACGCATGCATTCCGAATGGAAGCCGCCGGCGACAACCAAGCGTCGCGTGCGGCGCACGCCATGTTCCTTGGCCGCAGCTTCGAGCGCATCGAGCGCTGCGATTTCACCGCTGACGATGATCTGTCCGGGTGCGTTGAGATTGGCGATCGAGCAGATGCCCTTCGTCGCGCCGACAGCGGCGACGGCGCGGGCTTGCTCCTCGGTCGCACCCATCAGGCTGACCATGCCGCTCGCGATGCGCTCACTGGCGCGCTGCATCGCTTCACCACGCAGCCGCACGAGTCGCACAGCGTCGCTGAACTCGAGCGCGTCCGCGAACCACAGCGCGGTGTACTCGCCGAGCGAGAGCCCGGCGGTCATCGGCACGCTTGCGGCGTCGAAGCCGCGTTCGAGCAGCACACGCATGACCGCCGCACTGGTCACGAAGATCCCAGGCTGCGCGATGTCGGTGCGGTTGACTTCGTCGCCGTGCGACCAGCAGGCGTCTTCCAGGCTGAACCCGAGCACGCGACTCGCCTCCGCGAAGGTCGCGCGCGCGGTCGGGAAGGCCTCGCACCAATCGCGGCCCATGCCCTCGAATTGCGCGCCTTGCCCGGGAAAAAGTACGGCCTCGGTCATCTCGATCTCCGTCGACGAAGTCCAACCCTGCGGCTACCAGCGCACCAGCGTTGCGCCCCAGGTCAAGCCGGCGCCGAAGGCCACGAACACGACCAACTTGCCCTTCTCGACGCGCTGCTGCTCGAGCGCTTCATGGAAAGCCATCGGCACGGTCGCGGCCGACGTGTTGCCGTACTTCTCGATGTTGACGAACACGCGCTCCATGGACCAATCGAGGCGCGCGACGGCGGCTTCGATGATGCGCGCGTTGACTTGGTGCGGCACGACCAAACTGATCTCGGAGGGATCGTAGCCGGCGACCATCTCGGCGATCAGATCCGCCATCTTGGTCACGGCGAAGCGAAACACCTCGCGCCCCTTCAAGCGAATGAAGTGGTCACCGCGCGCAACACTCTCGGCGCTCGGCGGGACGCGCGAGCCACCGCCGTTCATGTGAATCAAGTCGAAGCCCGCGCCATCGGCCCCGAGGGTCGTGCGCACGATCTCACCCTGGCGACACTCGGCTAGCGGCGCGAGCACCATGGCCCCGGCGCCGTCTCCGAACAGGATGCACGAGCCGCGATCGTTCATGTCGAGGTAGCGCGACAGGCACTCGGCGCCGATCACCAATACGTGCTTGGCGCGTCCCGAGGCGATAAACGCTTCGCCGGTGTGCATCGCGGTCAGGAAGCCGGTGCAGGCTGCGCTGACGTCGAAGGCGCCCGCGCGCGTCGCACCCAGAGCGTGCTGGATCAAGGTCGAACAGGCCGGCAACAGGTAGTCCGGCGTCAGCGTGCCCGTGATGACCAGGTCCAGGTCCTTGGGATCGAGCTTGGCGTTGTCGAGCGCCTGCCGAGCCGCTGCGATGCACAGATCGCTGGTCGCCTGTTCGGGCAGCGCATAGCGGCGCTCGCGAATGCCGGTGCGTTGGACGATCCACTCGTCGGACGTGTCGAGGAGCTTCTCGAAGTCATGGTTCGTCATGACCCGCGGAGGGGCGTAGGAGCCCGTCCCGGCGATACCGACCGCGACGCGTGATGCCATGCTGGAGCTTCAGTGGAGTGCGAACGAGCGCAACCCGGCTGTCCGGGACGGGCGGGATTCTAGCGAGGCCGATTTCGCGCCCGAGGCACAAACAAGCGGATCTTTCCCGGCGTTTTGTCCTCGGAGCGCGCGACCATCGTCACGCGCACGAGCGCATGTCGCACGGAATCGCGAACTCGCCGACGTGCTGCGCACTCCGGGTGATAGGCGCGTAGTTCGGCAGCACGGTCGAACGACTCGAGCGACGGCTGAGGCGTTGCCGCACCGCGCGTCATCGAGCGCCGTGTCATCGGACGAGGCAATGACCCCAGCATGCGATGCGTTCGAGGCGCCGGGTTCGTGACCCGACCCAGGCCTCGTCGTGCGGTAGCGCCACGTGCGGAGTCGATGCGCTCACGATGAGTGCGCGCGAATTTGCGCGGGCCGTGTGAAAGGCATCCGCTCGACACTTCGCGCACGTCGTGGTGCGCGCCAGGTAACCAGAGCGGCGTTGCGGGTCGTGGTCCGCGCGAACGAGCACATGTCGCGCCGACACGCGCCGTGCAAGGCGTCGCTAACTCTCCAAGCCGGCGATGATGTGCGTGTTCACTTCGGCGTCGAGCGCGCGCGCCGCGACGAACAGTGCGTTCGATACCGCAGTCGCGTCGGAGCGCCCGTGACCTTTGATCACGACGCCGTTGACGCCGAGCAACAACGCTCCGCCGTATTCGGCGTAGTCGATGCTCTTCTTGACCGATCCGAGCGCTTGCGCCGACCACTCGACCTTGTGGGCCTTCAACTCGCCCATCACGAGCTTGAGCATGAAGCCCGACAGGCCTTCCATCAGCTTCAGCGCGACGTTGCCCGTGAATCCATCGGTGACGACGACATCGGCCGCCGACTCGAAGATCGAGTTGCCTTCGACGTTGCCGATGAAGTTCAGCCGGCCCTTTGCATCGGTCAGCAGTTGATGGGTCTCCTTGAGAAGGTCCGGACCCTTCGACGCTTCACCACCGATGTTGAGCAGACCGACGGTCGGTTGTGGGACGCCCATGCAATCGCGCATGTAGACCGATGCCATCGTCGCGAACTGCACCAGGTCCTGCGGCTTGGCCTCCTTGTTCGCGCCCATGTCGAGCAACGTCACCGGCTTGCCGGTCAGGCTCAAGGTGACGGCGATAGCCGGACGCCGGACGCCGGCGAGCGTGCCGAGGCCGATCGTCGCCGCGCCGACCACAGCGCCGGTGTTCCCCATGCTCACCATGGCGCCGGCCGCACCGCGTTTGACGGCGCCGACGCACACCAGAATCGACGAGTCCGGCTTGCTGCGCAGTGCGGTCGCGGACTCGGCCATGCCGATCACCTGCGACGCGTGCTGGATCGCGAAGCCGGGATCACCACCCAATTCGTCGAGCTTGGCGCGCAGCAATTCCTGATCGCCGACGAGCAGGATGCGCTCCGCTGCGATGCGCCTGGGGTTGTGCGCAGCCACGGCGAGCAACGCTCCGCGCACTGTCGAATCGGGGGCGAGATCGCCCCCCATGGCATCCAACGCAATGCGTGTCGTCGCCATGAGCTGGTGCTCCGTCGAGCCTGCGAGCCGCGCTTAGAACTCTTCCTTTTGGAAGACCTCGGTGCCCTTTTTGTCGGCGCCCTTGGCGAAGCCGTAGTAGCCGCAGTTCTCGCAGATGCGATGGGCGCGGACAGCGGCGCTGCAGCGAGCGCAGTAATTCGTCGCGCTCGTCTTGATCGCGTGGTGCGACCGGCGGATGCGCGAACGGTGATTGGAGTGGCGGCGTTTCGGATTGGGCATGGTCGGCGCGCCTCACAGTTGAGGCCTTTCCTGATCGATAGGGCGCAGAAAGTTATCCACGGCCCCCTGCGGTGTCAACGCGCGCGCACAGGCGGCGAGCGGAAGTAGCGAGGATGGCGGGCACTTGCGCATCGAGGCGTTGCCGTCGCTAGCACGACTCAGCCAAGGTGTTTGGCGAAGTAGGTCTCGGCCGCGACGAGCGCGGCGGCAACACCCTCGACCTTGATCCCCTGCCCCTGAGCCAAATTGGGGCGTCCCCCACCGCCGCCGCCGAGGCACGCCGAAAGGTGCTTGGCCAAGTCGCCCGCTTTCATGCCCTTGGCGAGCGCGGCGCCCTCGAAGGCGATCAGGAACGGCACCTTGCCTTCGGAGCGACCGATCAGGACCAGCGCGACGTCGGCAGCGAGCGACTTCGCGCGATCGCCGAGTTCGCGCACCGCTTCGCCGTCGAGGTCCGCGAAGTCGACGATCGCGCAGCTCACTCCGCCGCGCGCGGCGAGTTTCGACTTGATCTGCTCGAAGGCGCTGCCGACGTCGGCTTTCGCCGCCGCAGCGACGGTCTTCTTCGCGTCCTTGAGTTGCGCTTGAAGTTGCTCGATGCGCGCGACGAGTTCTTCCGGCGCAGCCTTCAACGAGCGCGCGGCCGTCGTGAGCACGCGACGTTGCGCCTGCATCCACACGACGGCTTCCGGGCCGGTCAACGCTTCGATGCGCCGCACGCCGGCGGCGACGGCGCGCTCGGAAGTGATCACGAAGGGCCCGATCTCGCCGGCTGCGCGAACGTGCGTGCCGCCGCACAGTTCCTTCGAAGTGCCGACGGAGACGACGCGCACGCGCTCGTCGTACTTCTCGCCGAACAGCGCCATCGCGCCGCCCTTCTTCGCGGTCTCGAGGTCTTCGACCTTCGTCTCGAGTCGTGCGTTGGCGAAGACTTCGGAGTTGACGCGCCGTTCGATGTCCTCGAGTTCCTCGGGGCTCACGCCCTTGGTGTGCGAGAAATCGAAGCGCAATCGATCGGGGCCGACGTAGGAGCCTTGTTGATTGACGTGCGCGCCGAGCACGTCCTTCAACGCCTTGTGGAGCAAGTGCGTCGCCGTGTGGTTCTTGCGCGTCCTGTTGCGGAGCGTCACATCAACTTGCGCAACAACCGCCATCATCGGCCGCGCCTCACCCTTGGCGCGGCCAAGGTGCACGATGAGATTGCCGACTCGCTGTGTGTCTTCAACTGCAAAGCTAAAGCCCCCGTCCAGGCTTCTTACGTTGCCCTTGTCGCCGACCTGGCCACCGCTTTCCGCGTAGAACGGCGAACCTCGCAAGATCAACCGATCAGGCGACCCATCTCGACGGAGCAATTCCACGACATATGTGTCGAGCCGCTCATCGCGGCGGTACGTCTCATCGGTGTATGTCGATCCAGTGGCTTGCCGCTGTGCCTCTCGCTCCGTGACCGGAACTACGTCTGCCGTGGCGTGCGTCGTCGCGCGGTCAGCTGTCATTTGCGCATCAGCATCGACACGCTCCTGCGCGAGGACAAATCCACCGAGCACGCCTGAGATCGAGTCAGACAACCGGGTCTGCTCCTCAGGTGACAAGATCTGTCTGAACGTGCCTTCGGAGCGGCTCGCCTTCTTGTGCTGATCTTCTGCCTTGGCCCACCCCTTGAGATCGAGCTGTAGTCCACGCTCCTTTGTCATTTGCTGCGTCAGGTCCTGCGGAAACCCCGATGTAGAGAAGAGCCCATAGGCGACGTCTCCAGGAAACTCGCCGCTCGCAGCAACCGCCGGGGAGCTGGCAATACGTTCGAACTTGCCTAGGCCTTCGTTGAGCGTCACGCCGAAGGACTCTTCCTCGCTCTTGACCAGCGTGCGGATGTGGTCGGCGCGCGACGCGATCTCGGGGAACGCCGGGCCGAGAATCTCGGCGACGGTGGGCACGACATCGAACAAGAACGGCCGACTCATGCCGAGCCTTTGGCGTCCGAAGCGCGAGGCGCGGCGCAGTAGGCGGCGCAGCACGTAGCCGCGGCCTTCGTTCGAAGGCAGCGCGCCGTCGGCGATCGCCGCGCTCAGCGCACGGATGTGATCGGCGCACACACGGAAGGCGATGTCGACCGACTCGTCGGCGCCGTAACGCTTGCCGGTGAGCACTTCCATGCGCCGGAACAGCGGCTGAAACAGATCGGACTCGTAGTTGGACGACTTGCCCTGGATCACCGAGACCACGCGCTCGAAACCCATGCCGGTGTCGACGTGTTTGGCCGGCAACTCGCGCAGCGAACCGTCGTCGAGGCGGTTGAACTGCATGAACACGTTGTTCCAGAT
>CAYHRR010000178.1:0-7656 GCA_964358875.1 uncultured Planctomycetaceae bacterium
CGAGGCCGACGCGAACACGTACCACGCTGAACTCGGCAAGTGGTGGCGTCTCCCGGGCGATCACTTCGTGATCTACGCGACATGCACGCGCGAGTACGCGAAGAAGGCGCTCGCCGAAGCTGATCGCGCGTACCGCGAATACAGCCGCGCGCTCGGCAAGGCTCCGGAAGGCAAGGTCGTCGTTCTCGTGCTCAACAGCGGCGAGCAATTCAACGCCTTCGCAAGCAACCGCCAACAAGGAGTTGAGCTGCGCGGCTTCTCGTCACTGCGCGGAGCTTCCATCGCCGAGATCTGGCCCGTTCCGTTCGAAGACGGCATCTCCACAACCAGCGGCGCGTTCTGCTACTGGGACACTTCGACCAAGGACAAGGCGGCCTTCGGCCCCTTCTTCGTGCGCCATGCTGCCGCTCAAGCGCTCAACGAAGCGCTCGACCCCAGCCCCAAGACGCTCGCGGCACTTGCGGGCGGCAAAGCGGTCGGGAACGCAGTGAAGGAGTGGTACGACGAAAAGCAGTTCCCCGAGTGGTTCCGCTACGGGTCGGCTTCGTACGTGGAGCGCTACATCGTCGACCAGTTCATCAACGCCGGCGGCGACGCCTACTGGATGAAGAAGTGGGCGCTGCAGAACATCGCCAACAAGGGTGGAGTCGATCCCATCGACGACATCCTCGCGATGGGTCTGACTCTCGACGATGTGCAGAAGTCCGAGAAGCTGATCAACGAGGCGGGACTTCTCATGTCGTTCATCATCGACGGAAAGTGCGCACCGCTGATCGACAAGCACAGCGCGTTGAAAGACGCGCTCAAGCGCGGCAAAGACATCAAGGCGGCCTTCAAAGCGCTGGAGGACGCGCTTCGCAAGAACGAAGCCGAACTTCGCAAATACGCCGGCATGTAGCCATGTAGCACGGCGCCGACGCGCACCCGAGAGGACCACAGATGTTGATCGCCAGCGCCGTTTCGTTCGCACTGCAAGCACCGCTTCAGCACGCGACACTGCACCCCAGTGCGCCGGTGCTGTACATCGAAACCCCCGATGTACAGCGCTTGCTCGAGGCCTATCACGACGCGCCGCTCGGCCAGATGCTGCGCGACGAAAGTGTGCGCGCAGCGTGGAGCAAGATCGCGAGCGCGCTCGATCTCAAGCTCGACGTGCAATTCGATGCGACGCTCGAAGCGCTCGGCATGCCGCCATCGGCCGACCAGCATGGCGTCGATGCGCTCCTCGCCCGCGCTCGCACAACGCGCTCGCTTTCGCTTTCGATCGGTATCGACGAACGCGCGCCGGGCGAACTCGCAGCTGCACTCAAGTCGCGCGTGGACACCTACACGGAACTGGCGTCGCTCGAGGATGCCATCGTCGCGCACGCGCGGACGCGCGAGGGTCGCGTGCCCGCAGCGCTGGCGGAACTGGAACTCGCCGCCGACGTCGCGACCGATGCGTGGAGCCGGCCCTACGTGTACGCGCCGAGCGACGACGGCTTCGGCTACACGCTGCAATCGCTCGGCTCCAACGGCGTCGAGGGCGGGGTCGGAGAAGCAGCTGATATTTCCGCCGCAGTCACGCTCGAAGACTGGCTCGCATCGGAAATGCAGCGCCGTTTCTTCGTGCTCGTCGCTGTCGAGTTCACGTCCGATCAAGGCGCCGCAGACGCTGCTGCCGCCATTGCACGCATCGCGCCGGCGCTGGACGGTGCGGTCATCCGCGAAGTGAACATGCGCGGCAAGCCCGCGCGTGCGCAGCCGTTCCACACAGAAGCTCCGCTGTCGCTCGATGGCTGGGTGCTCCGCTCGGACGCGCTCGTTGTGGCCGGACTCGGCGCGGTCGATTGCGATGCGGTCGCAGCACGCGCGAGCGCGAGCACAACATCATCCGACCTCATCTCTCAGCTGACGACGCTCGACACTCACGCGGGACCAGCTTCGGGCGTCACGGTCGTGCGGTTCTCTGCGCAGACCGCGCGTTTGAACGACATTGCGAAGGGCGTGAACGCTCCCGGCGGCGCGGCACTGCTCGGACTGCTCGGCAGTTTGAACGGCTGGAGCACGGTGGCCCGCATGCAACTCGTCGGCGAACGCTTCGTCACCGACGGATGGACCACGCACAGCGGCGCTGCGTTCTGGACCGACTCGATCGGAGCCGCGCCGGTGTCGAAGGAAATTGTCGCCTTCGTTCCCGACGACGCAGCCGGCGTGCTCGTGACACAGCTCGCTCCGGCGCAGCTGCGCGATCAACTGTTGTCGCTCATGGGAGGCAACTCGGCGTCGCTGACGGAGGTCGAGACCAAGCACGGCTTCAGCCTCGAGAAGGACCTGATCGGTTCGCTCGCGGGACCGGCCGCCGTGTACGTCATGCCGATCACGGGCATCGGCCTGCCGAACGTCACGCTGGTGCTCGACCTCACCGATGCGGTCGCCTTCCAACGAGGAGTGCGCGGCCTCGTCGCCGTGCTGTCCGAGCAAGGTCAGAAGGTCAAGGAGTCGAAGTACCGCGACGCTCCGATGTGGACGCTCGCGATGGGGGAAGAGGCCGCTGCCCTGCCGTTTCTCAGCGTTTCGCCGACGATTTTCATCATCGGCAAGCGCGCGCTCGTCACCTTGACATCCCTGCGAGCGAAGAAGGAAGTGAAGCGCGCGCTCGGCGAAGAAGCCGCGAATCCACATCCGCTGACGAAGCTCGCCGTGCCGCCGCCCGACGACGCGGCGGTCGTCGGTTACATGGATTGGGCGGTGTTCATCGACAGTTTGTACCTCGCGGCGAAGGGCGGACTCGCGCTCGCAGGCGGCGCGCTCGGCGGCAACGTGCCGTTCGACATCAACGCACTCGGCGCCGCGCTGCCGGAAAGCGCGACGACGTTCACGCGCTTCTTCAAGCCGACGCTGCTGTGGTCGAAGTCGGTCGACGGTCGAACGCTGTTCCGCTACGAGTCTTCGTTCGGCCCCGAGACCTGGCTTGGAATCGCGGCCCTCGGTTACGGCGTGACCTCAACGCTGCGCGACGCGGCTCCGGAAACGATGTCGTCGCCGGACGAGATCGCACCGCCGCCCGAAGATCCCAGCGCCGACCGAACGCGCGCGACGCTCGCTTACCTCACGACGCGCGTTGCAGTGTTCAAGCTCGATCAAGGTCGTGCGCCGACCGAACTCGCCGAGCTGTGCAAGCCGACGGCGAACTACCCGCGCGGTTTCGTCGACGCCGACGTGCTGCCCAACGACGGTTGGGGAAACGCGTTCCACTACAACTCCAACACGAACGCCGCGCCGATGCTTTGGTCGAGCGGCGCCGACAGCGTCGACGCCGGCGGAACGGGCGACGACATCGTCGCTCCGTAGAGGCACGAGCGTTGACGTCGGCGCGACGGCTGTTCAAACAAGCGCGGCGACGCGTCGGCGGCTTCTGCCTGCGCAGCTTCGGCCCGCAGCTTTTGACGTGGCTGTCGAAGTCGTGGACGAGCGAGCTCGAAGGCCGCCGACACCTCGACGAAGCGCTGCGCGGCAAGGGCTTTCTGATCGCGGTCTGGCACGGACGCATGATCGTTCCCGTCGACTTTTTTCGCGCGCGCGGCTGGCACGTGCTCGTCAGTCCGAGCGAAGACGGCGACCTCTCCGAAGGCCTGTTGCAGCGCTTCGGCTACCGCGTGATCCGCGGTTCGCCCTCTTAGGGGGGCGCGCGTGCCTGGCGCGAGATGCTCGCCATCCTCGACGACGGCGGCGTGGTCGTGATCACTCCCGACGGACCGCGCGGGCCGGCGCATTCGATGAATCTCGGCTTGGCCTGGATGGCGCGCGCCACGGGACGACCGATCCTGCCGATCGGGTGTTGCGCCGATCGGGCCTGGAACCTGAGCAGTTGGGATCGCTTCACGATTCCCAAGCGCAAAGCGCGTATCGCGCTCGAATACGGCGCACCCGTTCACGTCGCGCGCGAGGGCGGCGAACAGGAGCTCGAACGCGCGACCGAAGCCGTGCGCGCTAGCCTGTTCGAGCTCGAACGCCGGGGTTTCGAGCGTTTGGGGAGGCAAGTGGATTGGTGATCCGCGTCGGACCTGCAGGTTGGTCCTATCCCGACTGGGATGGCGTCGTCTATCCGCATGAGAAGGGCTCGACCTTCCATCCGCTGCGCTATCTCACGCGTTTCGTCGACTGCCTCGAGATCAACAGCACCTCGCACGCGGCGCCGCAGGTCGAGTCGGTCGAGCACTGGGCGCGCGTTCTGCAGGGAGCGCCGCGCTTCACGTTGATCGCGAAGTTGCACCGCGACTTCACGCATGGCGAGCAGCTCGACGACCACGCGGCTCAAGCTTTCATGCGCGCGCTCGATCCGCTGCGCCACGCACAGCGACTGAGCGCGTTGCTCGCGCAGTTTCCCAACTCGTTTCTCTACGAGCCGCACAACGTTCGACGGCTCGGTCATCTTCGCGCGTTGTTCCACGAGCTGCCGCTGGTCCTCGAGGTGCGCCACGCGTCGTGGTTCACGCCGCCGGCGCTCGCTTCGATCTCCGGACTCGGCTATTCGCTCGCTCACGTCGACATGCCGCCCTCGTGGAACCATCCGCCGGAGTGGCACGAACCGACCGGGCCGATCGGTTACTTGCGACTGCACGGGCGCAACAAGACCTCATGGTTCGACGCCAAAGCGAGTCGCGACCAGAAGTACGACTACCTCTACAGCGAACGCGAACTCGCCGAGATCGCGGAGCGCGCGAAGCGCATTGCAAGAGGCCACGACGAGACCTTTGTGATCGCCAACAACCACTTCGCGGGCAAAGCGCTCGCGAACGCCGTCGAATTGCTCGCGTTGCTCCGCGGACGCAGCGTGCCTGCGCCCCAAGAGCTCGTGAACGCTTATCCGCGGCTTGCGGCGCACACCAAGCCGGCCGGACAGCAGGAGTTGTTTTGAGCGCACTCGTTGCGCGCGCGTTCCGCCTCGTCGACGACGCCGAACCGACGCGCGTGATTCGCGGCCGCGTGCTCCGCATCGCAAGCGCGCCTGATCGGCAGCCTTGCGTGCTCTTGCTGCACGGTTTCAAGGGTTTCATGGACTGGGGCTTTTTCCCGGTGCTCGCGCGACGCCTCGCGCATGCGGGTTTCACCGTCGTCGCCTTCAACGCTTCGGGATCCGGCATCGGCGACGATCTCGAGAACTTCACGGAGCTCGAGGCCTTCGCGCGCGATTCCTACTCGCGTCAGCTCGAGGACATCGAACGCGTGCGCGCGCACCTCGCAACCTGCCCCGACATCGACGGCGCGCGCCTCGGGCTTTTCGGGCACAGTCGCGGTGGGGGCATCGGGCTGATCCACGCCGCCGAGCGTGGCGACTACGGCGCGCTGGTGACCTGGGCCGCGATCGACGACGCCGATCGCTTCGACGCGCCGACAAAGGAGCTGTGGAGACGCGCCGGCCGCATCTTCGTGCGCAACGAACGCACGCAACAGGACCTGCCGCTCGATGTCGGTGCGCTCGAGGACTTCGAACGTCGTCGCGAACGCTTCGACATCCTGCGTGCCTGTGCGCGCATCTCAGCGCCGACCTTGTTGCTCCACGGCGCTCTCGACCTGACCGTGGATCCGACGGCGCTCGAGCGCTTCGCACGTGCATTTCCGGCCGGTGCCGCGCGCACGCAGCTCGTCGCCGGAGCGACGCACGCTTTCGGCGCGAACCATCCGCTCGCTTCGATCGCGCCCGAGCTGGAACTAGCTCTCGACGACACCACGCGTTGGTTCCGCGAACATCTCATCGGTTGACTCGCAGCACGCGCGCGCTCGAATACGGCCATGGCTTTTCATGTAGCGCGCAAGCTGGCGATCTCGGCGCTGTCGCTGTTCGCGCTCATCTTGCTGGGCGAACTCCTCGCGCGCGCAGGCGAACCCGGACCGCTCAGCCTGTTCGACGTCTCGCCGTACGCGAAGACAGCCACGCTTCCGCACGTGCACAAGCCGAAGTGGCGCGGCGCCTGGGACGGCTCGTACTACGAGATCAACTCGCGCGGTTGGCACGGTCCGGAATGGAGCGCGAGCGGCGCGTCGAACGAGCTTCGCGTCGTGGTGATCGGTGATTCGTGCACCTTCGGCAAGGGTGTCGACGAACGCGATTGCTGGCCGCGTCAGCTCGAACGCGCGTTGCAGGCGCAGCTCGGTCCGACGCGCACCGTTCACGTCGCGAACTTGGGCGTCAACGGCTACTCGGGCGAGGACTACCTCGAAGTATTCGAGACTCAAGCCTTGGCGCTGAAGCCCGACATCGTCGTGCTCGGCTACAACATCAACGACTTCCCGAACGTCGTGAAGAAGGTCGACGCGGCGGTCTTCCAGAACAAGGAGAACCTCCGTTCGATCTTGCCCTACGAGTACCGCAACGAACTCGGCAAGCTCGCGTTGTTCCGCTTCGTGCGCGCGAAGTACTACGACTTGCGTCGCGAGCAGAATCTCAGGCAGGTCGAACAATTCGCGAGCGGCATCGGAGCCGAGAGCGCGACCTCGCCCGAGGTGTTGGCGGAGGAGCGCGCGCGCCTCGAACGCGTCGTCGCGCAGTGCGACGCGATCGGCGCGCACGTCGCCATGTTCTTGTTCCCGTACGAAAGCCAGGTCTACCTCGACACGTACTCGCACGCGCCGATCGACGCGGCACGCGGTATCGCGGAACCGCTTGGTGTCGCTTTTCTCGACATCGTCGAGCCGTTTCGCGGCGCGGCGCGCGAGCAGACTCCGCCGCGAGCGCTGTTCATCTCGGGAGATCGCTATCACCCGAACGAAGACGGCTATGCGATCGTGGCGAACACGGTGACTGCGGCGTTGCAGCAGCGCGCATGGCTCGCGCAGTCGCGCTGAGCCGCTCCCAGCTCGACTATTCATGAGACCGGTACTGCGAACGTGAGATCATCCCGGCTCGCCGCGTTGCGTCGACGATTTCGTTGCTCAGCGAACTGACGCATCGCATCCGCGCGACTCTGTCGACGCGTCTTGCGGGCCAGGCGCTTTCGCCTTCTCGCTACGCGGTTCATGAATGGGTCGGGCTAGCGTGGTGCCGTCGTTCGAATCGGCAGGCACACGAAATCACGGCGTCGCGCCGGCGACAAGCGCGAGTCGCGACCTGCTCGCGCGTGCGACGCGAAGTCGCCTTCTTCGGCGTCGTCCTGCGCAGCGCTCGCTGAGCGCGCGCGGTTTGGATCGAGCACAATCAACGCGAGCACCGGCGCGATGATGAGCGAATCGAAAGCGGATCTCGACAAGGCGCGCGGGCTCGTGCTGCTCGCGAGCATGTGCTTCGCGGCGATGTACCTGTGCGTGAAGCTGACCAGCGCACGCGTGTCGACCTTCGAGGTGCTGTTCGCGCGCAGCGTGCTCGGAGTCGTGATCGCCGGAGCGGTGCTCGCGCGCACAGGCGTGACGTGGCGCTGGGGATCGTTGCGCATGAACGCGCTGCGCTACAAGGAAGACCTCGAGGGCCTGCTCCGTGAGTTACACGCCAACGTCTGGCGCGATACCAACGGCGACCAGTACATCACGCTGGCGTGCTGCCTGATTGATCTACGCGACCTCACCGTGGAATACGCGCGCGCCGGCCACACCGAAATGCTGTTGCGCCTCCCCGCCGGCGAAATCGCCCCCATCGCGCCGGAGGGCGGCGCCCTCGGCATGGTGCCCCTGGAACTGGCC
>CAYHRR010000179.1:0-7650 GCA_964358875.1 uncultured Planctomycetaceae bacterium
TCTCCCGCTCTCCGCACGCTGTTCCGCCGTGTTCCGGCCTTCGAAGCGCTTCGGCACTACACGGCCGCGGACGCGCGCGGTGATTTGGTCGGAGGACTATCCGTCGCCGCGGTCGCCGTGCCGCAGGCGATGGCCTACGCGTTGATCGCCGGATTGCCGGCGCAGTACGGGCTCTACACCGCGATCGTGATGACCGCCGTCGGCGCGCTGTTCGACTCGTCGAAGCAGCTGATCAACGGGCCGACGAACGCGATCTCGATCGCCTTGCTCGGAGCGATCGGCGGCATCACCGATCCGCAACAGGCCATTCAAGCCGCGGTGTTGATGGCCTTCCTGATCGGCGCGATCCAGCTCGCGATCAGTCTCGCGCGCCTGGGCGATCTGACGCGCTACATCTCGCACTCGGTGATCGTCGGCTTCACGGCCGGCGCGAGTCTGTTGCTGGTGCTCGACCAGCTCAAGAATTTGCTCGGCCAAAAAGCCCCGGGCAACGTGCACGACCATTTCCTCGTGCGCTTTTGGAATTCGCTGACCGAGGGCGGCGCGGTGCACGGTCCGACGTTGCTCGTCGGACTCGCGTCGATCGTGCTGGTGCTCGCACTGCGCGTCTTGAAGAAGCGCCTGGGTTGGGTGCTGCTGCCGGAGTTCCTGATCGTCGTCGTCGTGATGTCCGCGGTCACGGCCTACTTCCGCCTCGATCAACTCGGCGTGAAGGTCGTCGGCGACATCCCGGCCAAGCTGCCGGAGCCGAGCTTGCCGCACTTCGACGCGGATTCGATCCGCGGTCTGTCGTCGAGCGCGCTCGCGATCGGCTTGCTCGGCCTGCTCGAGGCGGTGGCGATGGCCAAGGGCATCGCCGCAGTCACGCGTCAGAAGCTCGACCTCAATCAACAGTGCCTTTCGGAAGCGCTGGCAAACCTCGCCGGCAGCTTCTTCTCGTGCATGCCGGGCTCGGGCTCGCTGACGCGCTCGGCGATCAACCAACAAGCCGGCGCGCGCACGCAGTGGGCCGGCGTGATCTCCGCCGCAGCCGTCGCGCTGATCGTCGTCGCGCTCGGACCCTACGCGAAGTTCATCCCGCGCTCGGCGCTCGCGGGCCTGTTGATCCTCACGGCGGCGCGCATGGTCAACCTCAAGGACCTGCGCTACCACGTGCGCGCCTCGCGCTTCGACGCGGTGATCGTGTCGGTCACCGCCATCGCCGCCTTCGCGATCTCGATCGAATTCTGCGTCTTGATCGGCGTGATCATGTCGTTCCTGCTCGCGGTGCCGCGCGCCGGCAACATGCTGCTGACCGAGTTCATCGAGGCGGACGCCGACCACGTACGCGAGCGCTTGCCGGAGGACGCTGCGTCGCCGGAGATCCTGATCCTCGGCCTCGAGGGCGAATTGTTCTTCGGCTCGTCGGTCAGTCTCGAGCATCACATCGAACGCATCGAAGAGCGCGTCAGCGAGCGCACCAAGGTCGTGTTGATGCGCATGAAGCGCGCGCGCAATCCCGATGCCGTCGGAATGAGCGCGCTCGACGGTCTGTTCGAACGGCTGCGCGCGCGCGGCGTGCACGTGCTGCTGTGCGGCGTGCGACCCGAGATGCACAAGGCGCTCAAGCGTTGCGGCCTGCTCGAGAAGTTGCATCGCGACCATGTGTTCCTGGAGCAACCCGTGCGCCAGACGAGCACGCAGGCGGCGATGCGTTTCGCGCGCGACCTTTGCGTGCAAGCGGTGTGAGCACCGGGCCGCGCGTATCCTTCGCGTGCGACTCGTGCGAGCCGCGCAGCGTCGACCCTCTGCACGTCCGTTTCCAACCAGGTAGCGCCCCGTGTCCGCATCGGAACCTCGCTTCATTCCGCTCGAGCACGCGCGACTCGGCCTCGCGCAAGCGCGCGAACGTGCGTGTGCCTTTCTCGAGCTCATGCAACGCCGCCGCACCACTCGCCATTTTTCGCGCGAGCCCGTTCCGCGCGATCTGATCGAGACTGCGATCCGCACGGCGGGCACGGCGCCCAGCGGAGCGCACCAACAGCCGTGGACCTTCGTCGCGATCGGCGATCCCGCGCTCAAGGCTGCGATGCGCGAAGCGGCGGAACTCGAAGAGCGCGAGAACTACGCCACGCGCATGACGCCCGAGTGGCGCGCGGCGCTCGCTCCGCTCGGAACCGATGCGAACAAGCCGCACATCACCGACGCGCCGTGGATCATCGTGCTGTTCCGTCAAGCGCACGGACGGCACGCCGACGGTTCCAAGCGCACGCACTACTACTCGCAGGAATCCTGCGGCATTGCGGCGGGTTTGCTGATCGCGGCGCTGCACAACATGGGCTTGGTGACGCTGACCCACACGCCCTCGCCGATGGGTTTCTTGAGCGAGCTGTTGGGCCGTCCCTCCAACGAAAAGGCGTTCCTGTTGATGCCGGTCGGCTACCCGGCTGCCGGAGCGCTGGTCCCCGCGATCTCGCGCAAGGAGTTGAACGAGATCAGCGCATGGCACGCAGGGCCGACGAGCACCGACGCCGCGCCGTGAGCGTGCGGAGCGCGGGCGGGCTCATGGACTCGCGGGCAGCCGCGCCGATTTCGGCGTCGCGGCGAGCAGCACGCGCACGCGCTCGAGCAGCACACTGCGTGCAAACGGCTTTTGCAGGAAGCCTGTTTCGAGTTCGGGGCCGTCGTGCAGTTGCAAGGTCTCGGGCGAGTAGCCGGACACGAGCAACACGCGCATTCCAGGGTTGGTGCGGCGCAGTCGCTTGGCCAACTCGATGCCGCCCATGCGCGGCATCACGATGTCCGTGACGACGAGATCGATCGTTGCGACGGCTTGCCGCGCCAATTCGACGGCGTGCTCGCCGTTGTGGGCCTCGAGCACAGCGAAACCGGCTTCACGCAGCGTGCGAGTCACGATGTCGCGCACGAGCGGCTCGTCTTCGACCACCAGGATCGTGCCGGACGACGGCGCGACAGGCGGCGGCACCGGCGCGGCCGGGATCACGGAAACGACGGCGCTCGCCGGCGCGCTCGCAGCGGGCGCGGCGTGGCACGGCAAGTACACCGACACGGTCGTGCCGTCGTTCAGCACGCTGTGCAAGCCGACGAAGCCCCCGCTTTGGCGCACGATGCCGTCGACGGTCGAAAGCCCGAGCCCGGTGCCTTTGCCTTGCTCCTTCGTCGTGAAAAACGGATCGAAGGCGCGTTGACGCGTCGGCGCATCCATGCCGATGCCGGTGTCTTCGACCGTGAGCCGCACGAAGGTGCCGGGGTCGACGCCGATCTCGCCTTGCAGCGCCGCCGCGTCGACCTCGACCGTTGCGATCGAAATCGTCGCCACGCCGCCGTTCGGCATCGCATCGCGCGCGTTGAGTACGAGGTTGACGAGGACCTGCTCGATCTGACCGCGATCGACCAGAACGAACGCACTCGACTGCGCGTTCGTCATCGACAAGCGGATGTTCGCGCCGATCAGGCGCCGCAGCATGTCGCCCAGTTGCGTGACGATCAGCGCGAGATCGTGGACCTTGGGCGTCAAGGTTTGTTGGCGACTGTAGGCCAGCAACTGACGCGTCAAGGTCGCGGCGCGATCAGCAGCGTTGGCGATCTCGCGCGCGTCGTGGTGCGCAGCTCCGTCGGCGGGCAGCACGTCGAGCAACGAGTCCGCATAGCCGGTGATCGCCGTCAACAAGTTGTTGAAGTCGTGTGCGACGCCTCCCGCGAGGCGACCGACAGCTTCCATTTTCTGCGCCTGCCGCAGCTGTTCTTCGAGCTGCTTGCGCGCCGTGATGTCGGTGATCGCGCCGTCGAAATACTGCGGCTTGCCGTCGGGCCCGGCGACGCCGGTCACGCTCGCCAGACCCCAGAAGGTCGACCCGTCGACGCGCTTGAAGAGGATCTCGAAGTCGGCGATCTGCCCGTGGTCGGCGATGCCGCGCTTGACCTCTTCGCGACGCGCCGGATCCGCGTACAACTCGCTCGGTGCGCGCGCGAGCATCGCTTCCGCGGAGGGATAGCCGAACATGCGCACCAAGGCGCTGTTGACGTACACCAACCCGTGATCGGGCGTGCTGCGGAACAACCCCTCGTTGACGTTGCGGTTGATCGCTGCGAGCAGGTCCTCGCGGCGCTCGCGTTCGATCGCGATGCCTGCGAGCGCGCCGGCGCGTTCGACCAGGGCGAGCTCGGCGACGGTCGGAGCGCGCGGCTCACGGTAGTACACGGCGAAGGACCCGATCGGCCGGCCGGCGGTGTCGCGAATCGGCACCGACCAACAGGCGCGCAGATCGTGCGCGAGCGCGACGGCGGCGAAGTCCTTCCACAACGGATCGCTCGCAATGTCGTGCACGATCACGGTGCGGCCGCTGTACACGGCCGTGCCGCACGAGCCGACCGACGGTCCGATCTCGACGCCGTCGATGGCGCGGTTGTAGGAATCAGGAAGCGAAGGCGATTGCTCGGTGTAGAGCCGTCGACCTTCGAGCAAGAGCACCGAGCCCAGACCACCGTCGGTCAACCGTTCGATGCCTTGGACCAGCGCGCGCAGCACGTCGCGGCTCATGCGGCCGGTCGCGACTTGTTCGAGCACTTCGGCTTGAAAGGCCAGTTGCTTCTGAGCCCGATCGCGCTCGGTGATGTCGCGCACGAGGCTGAGCACTTCGTCTGCGCCCAAGCGCACGTGCCGGACTTCGCGCACGCGCAACTGCCCGTCGACGATCACTCCGTATTCGTGCGGCTGCGTGAGTTCCCCGGCGAGTGTCGCGCGGATCGCCGCGAGCATCGCCGGTCCGTGCTCGCGCGGAACCCACGCATCGAGCGGCTGGTCGAGCAACGTCTCGCGCCGCACGGAGTGCTCGAATCCGCGCGGCACATAGACATCGGCGATCGTTCCGTCGGCTCGGACGCGATAGGTGATGTCCGGCAAGATCGCTTGAAAGGCCTCGCGCGAAGTTTCGCTGCGCAAGCGACCCAAATAGGCCGTTTCGCGCTCGGCGATCAGCGCGCCGACGATGAGCGGAATGGCGAGCAGCGACAGCTCGAACAGCTGCAACGCGGCGTGGCGCTCCTCGATCGGCACGGAAAGAAACGGACCGACGCCTTGTGCGGTGCCGATCACGATCGCCACCGCCGCAGAAATCCCGGCCGTGGCCGCGCCGCGCGGGCCGAAACGCACGGCAGCGAGCAGCGCGATCGGGAGCGCGAGGTACAGCAAGATCAGCCCCATCGGTCCGGGCTCGATCTGCGTCATCACCGACCACACCACGGCGGTCAACGCGATCGCGATCGCGCTCGCTTCGGCCAACGATCTTGTGTGCGCGCGCTTCAGGTCGGCGTTCGACCACGTAGCGACGAGCGGAACGACGACGATCATCCCGAGCGCGTTCATGCGCCACCAACCGTCCCAACCGGAAGTGAGCGACAGCGTCGAGCCTTGACCGGGCAAGGCGAGCGCGAGCATGCCGCACAAGATGCTCGGGAGCGGCGCGACGGCTGCTGCGGCGAACAGCGCCAACACGTCGCGCAGACGCGCGAACGCCGCTTCGACCTTCAGGCCTCGCAGCACCAACACGCCGACGAGCGCTTCAGCCGTGCTGCCGAACGCGCGCACGACAGCCGCGTCGAGTGGATAGCCGAGGCGCATGCGCAGGCAGACCACGACGAGCGCGACGACCCACAGAGAGCGCAGCCCGAGCAGCCACACGCCGGCGACCGCGACTCCTGTCGGCAGCCACAGAATCGCCTGCTGCAACGGAGGTGCTTCCGATCCACGCAAGTGCGCAGACACAAACAAGACTGCGGCGAACAGCGCGTAGGCCGCCGTTCGGCGCGCTGCCGAACGACGACCGGCCTTGGCCCTGTCGAGTTCACCGGGTAGCGCGGCCTCCGTCGTCGAAGCACTGTTGTTCAAGTTCTTCGCACAGCGAGCGTCGTGAGCCACATGCGCGCTGTAGCCATAGCGCCGAGATGCTGCGCCGCGCCTTCGTTGTGGTCAAGCAACGGCTGCGACGCGCCTTGGTCCGACGCGCCTTGGTCCGACGCGCCGTGAAATGCAGCAGCCGCGCCCTCTCCAGCGGGTGGCGCGGCTGCCTTTCGACTTCAAGCGTCGCGACTCACGGCGTCCACGTCACCGCGAGCGCGTTGCTGAGATTGGTCGTGGCGCCGAAGCAGTACACGGCCGGGTCGCGATACCACGTCTGGTAATAGAAGGTCCCGCCCATCAGCGGCACGCCGCCCATGACCGAGATCGAGGGATTGCCGGATTGCGGGTAGTAGCTATTGCCGGATGCATCGTTGGCGTGCGGCGTGAAGCGGACGACCGCGCCGCCGACGCAGCGCCGTCCGTCACCGAACGTCGCACCGTTGCCGCCGTTGATCACGCCCGTGCCCTGGTACACGAGGCTCGTCTGCGAACCGGGCATGCTCGTGATCGAAAACGCCAACGTGTCCGTCGTCGTGCTCGCGGTGCCGCTCGCCGTCATGTGCGCGCCGGTGTCGTACCAGGAGTTCGGGCAGGCCGTGTTGGCTCCGGAGATGGTGATCCCGCACGGGCAATACAGCGCTGACGGGCCGCAGAAGCTCGAGATCGTGCCGCCGTAGGAACCGACGATCAACGCTGCGAACACGTCGTCGCTCGTGCCGGCGCCGGAGCCGATGCCGCGGTCGTAGGTCACCGTGTAGTCGGCGGTTTGCTGGGCGGGATTGCTGCTCTCCGCCGAGGCCATTTGCGCCGAGCCTTCACGAGCGCCGGTCGTCGCGACGGGCATGTGGTTCTCGCGCGCTTGGATCCCGTCGTTGGTCCACTGCAACTCCGTCGCGAAGACGTCGTAGTCCGTGGTGGTCGACGCGAACAGCTCGGCGAACGCGACCATGAAGTGCGAACCGTCGCAGTCGATCGTGGGTTCGCGCTGATCCTGGTAGAGGTAGCCGGGTGTCGCGCCGCTGACACTGAAGGACTGCTCGATCGTGTTGCCGTTGATCCCGTAGGCGACGATGTCGTTGTCGCTGCCGTAGTCCATTTCGCACGTGACGACGAAGAGCTCCGTGCCGGTCAAGGAACTCGACGCCGAGGGCCGGCGCTGCGGCAAACCTCCCAGCGACGCGGCGAAGGTCAGGTACGTCTGCGTGCCCTGCCAGAGCACCTTCGCGCCGCCGATGTGCGTCGGGTAACCGGGGTAGTCGCGTTGCCACACGATGTTCCAGTTGACCGCACCGTTGCTCTTCGACACGGACGGCAGCACGTCGAGCGACGAGACGCTGTTGTCGACGAAGATCGTGCCCGGCGTCGTCTGCGACACACCGTTGGCGTCGATCAAACGCGCGTGGATGTCGTGGTCGCTCGCGCTGTACACGCGCTCGTACACGATCAAGAAGTAGCTCGGGCCCAAGGGATACGGGTCGCCGCCGACATCGACGTTGATCTTCTCGCCGACTTCAGCGCCGCTGATCTCCGCCGGCGCCGAGATCGGATTCGTCCACACGCTGCGCACGGAACCCCAAATCGTGCGCGCGCCGGGCTGGCCGACTTCGGCGGTAATAAGGAAGCGATCCGTCGCGTTGTTGTGCGCGATGCGCGGGCGGCCCCAGTGCAGCGACGTGTAGTCCGTCCAACCGAAGGAACCGTTCCACACGTTGCCCCAGCGATCGGTCGCGTAGGCGGCGACGTCCCAGTCG
>CAYHRR010000180.1:0-7611 GCA_964358875.1 uncultured Planctomycetaceae bacterium
CTTCGCCTGCACAGTGTCCGAGGGACTGGAGGCCTGGGCCCAAACGGGCGCGGCGCTCATCAGGAGCACGGCTACAAGGAGGGGCGAACTCGAAGCCATGTTGCGGATGGAGGTCGGGCGCCTGCGTGACGGGCGCCTGAGGAAGGGTGCGGGGTTTTGGAGTGACGGCCGGGATGCACGCTCCGCCGCGTCTGGTGTCCGGCACAGGCCCGGACGGCGCGGCGGAAGGTGAATCGCGTGTCGTGCCCAGGCGCAGGGTGCGGGATCGCGGGGGCGATGGTCCGCGCCGGGTGCAGCGGGGTACGACAATGGATTTCGGAAGAACTCTAGGCACGGATGCCGGGGAGGCAACGGGTTGCCGCCTGAAAAAAGTCACGCGCGCGCGATGTTTGCGCGGCGCACGGGGCTCGCCGGCTGCTAGCCGAGCTCGAGTTGACGGCGCGCGTCGACTTCGTCGCGGTTGAGCAGCGCGGTCGCGGCGGCGAGCTTGTCGACGAGGTCCCAGCTCGGATCGACCGCGTAGCGCACCTCGCGCATCAGCTGAATGGCCATGCGGAAGGCGCGGCACACGTCGCCGGGTCCGGTGGTGGTCAGCTCGGAAAGCGCTTCCATGGTGCTGCCCGTGCACCAACTCAGCACGGCCGGAGTCAGGCCCCAATCCGGCAACTTGATCGGCGTCGGTACGCCTCGATCGGCCTCGATCGACGCGACGCGCTTGCACACGCGCGAAATGTCGCGCCGCACATCTCCGTACATCGCGTGGGGAATGTAGGGAGCTGCGGCGCGCCCGCGCTCTTCGTGGATCAGGGCGACGAACACGACCGCCAAGGCCTCGGGGCCGAGGGTTTCGAGCGCGCCGTGGAAGAGCAATTCGGTGACCTGCAACTCGAAGCCGCTGATCAAGCGCGCGATGCGGCCGCGCGCTGTCAGTTCGCTGGGCGGCTTCAGGTAGCCGATCTCCTCGAGCACGGCGAGGTGCGCATCGACGATCTCGCCCTGGTGGCGGCGGTTCTTGTCGCGCGCCTTGTCGGTGCCGGAGCGGTGCTGGAATTGGTTGAAGGATTTTTCCCAAGCCTCGAGGACGCGATCGCGGCCGAGCGTCGGCACCAGGTGCAGCAGCGTCGAATAGGAAAGCTGGAAACGGCTCATCACCGGCTCGGGCGTGCCGCGCAGGATTTTTTCGAGCGGCGCTTGCGTGAGCGCGCGCTCGTCGACCACCGAATACACGAGGCCTTCGCTGTCGATGCCTTGGCGCCCGGCGCGGCCGGCCATCTGCATGTAGTCGCGCGCGCGCAGCCAACCCATGGTCTCGCCGTCGAACTTCTCGAGCGCGTGGAAGACCACCGAACGCGCGGGCATGTTGATGCCGAGCGCAAAGGTCTCGGTAGTGAACAAGAGGCGCAGCAGGCCCGACGTGAACATGCGCTCCACGAGTTCCTTGTGGATCGGCAGCATGCCCGCGTGGTGGTAGCCGATGCCGCGCCGGCCCATCGAAAGCAGCTCGCCGTCCATTTCCGTTTCCGGCAGCTGGAACGAGCGCAAGAGCTCGAGTTGCAGCGCGATCATGCGCTTGCGTTCTTCGACGCTGAGCAGATCGCGGCGGGTGTTGTGGCGCGCGAGCCGTTCGCAGTCCTTGCGGCTGAAAGCGAAGACCAAAGTCGGCGTTTCGCGGCGCTCCTGCAGGTCGTCGATCAGCCACTGCGTGCGTCGGGCACTGTCGAGCGGCGACGGGCGGTTGCCTCCACGGCGTTCGCGGTCCTTGCGCCCGCCGCGCCGGCGCGCGTCGTCACCCGCCTTGGCGGACTTCTGCAATTGACCGAGTTCGTCGAGTTCGAAGGCGCGTTGGCCAGGCACGAACAAGCGGTGGTGCAGCGGCACCGGACGATCGCGCGATTCGACGACTTCGAGCTCCTGGTCGCGGATCTCGCGCAGCCACGCGCCGAGCTCGCCGATGTTCGGGATCGTCGCCGACAGACAGATCAAGCGCATGTCGCGCGGCGCGAAGATCAGCGCTTCCTCCCAGACCGTGCCGCGCAACGGATCGTCGAGGTAGTGCACCTCGTCGAACACCGCGAATTCGACGTCGTCGAGCTCGCGCGGATTCTCGAAGATCGCGTTGCGCAGGATCTCCGTGGTCATGATCAGCACCTGCGCGCGCGGGTGGATCGTGACGTCGCCGGTCAGCAGTCCGACGTCGATGCCCTGGGCTCGAAAGTCGCGGAACTTCTGGTTGGAAAGGGCCTTGATCGGCGAGGTGTAGACGCAGCGCCGGCGCAGCTCGACCGCGAGTTCGATCGCGTACTCGGCGACCAGCGTCTTGCCCGCTCCGGTCGGCGCACCGACGAGCACGTTCTTGCCGGCGCGGATGGCGGCGACGGCGCGCTGTTGGAACGGGCTCAGCGTGTAGCCGTGCCAGCGTTCGACGAGTTCGTCGCTCGCGCTGCGAGCTCGAGATGAAGGCGGCGTGTTCAGCGGATCTTTCCGCGCGAGCTTGAGCCGCGCGGCGTGCAAGGGTATCTAAGCGCTCGCACTCGCCGCTACGGTCATGCGCGTCAGCGCGCCCGACGCGCGCGTTCCTTCGAAGCCGCTCCTCGCCCCGGAATCTCCGCCATGGAATCGCTCAGCCCCGCCAAGGCCCAGGCCCAATCGCAGCGCTCGCTCGCCGGCCTCAAGATCGTGTCGCGCTTGCTCAGTCACGAGCTGCACGCGCAATCGAGTTCGAAGACGTTGACGCTTTCGCGCGACGAAGTGCTCGAAGTCCAGACCTGTATCGATCTGTACATCGAAGAGATGTCGCGCCGCCAAGGCGGACAAGTCGTCGGCAGCGTCGAGCCTTCGATCGCTCTCGCGCGCAACTAGTCGCGCGCCGCGAGCCGTCGTTCGAGACGGCGTGAACGGAACGGCCGAGAGGGGCATCGAGCGTGTCGACCGAAGTTCGCAGCGCGCAAGCGTCGCAAGGCATGGACGGCGCCTCGGCCGCGCTCGGCGGGGCGTCGGTGCAGCTCGGTCGCGATCCGTTGCGCGTCGCCGGCGGACTCTCGCTCGTGCTCGCGTTGATCGCCATCGCTTGGTTCTTCCTGCTGCTCGTGCGCGACGTCGACGCTGCGAATTTCACGCGCCTGCAAAGCTCCGCGGTGCGCGTCGATGTCGGTCCCGGTTGGGTCGATCCGCGCTGGCAACCGTGGACGATCGCCGCGCTGGCGCAACTGCCTGAAATGACGGCGGACTCGCCCGAAACGCGCGCCGTGCTCGAGCGCACCTTGGCCGAATTGCCGTTCGTCGCCGAAGTCGGGCAGACGCGCGTGTTGTGGCCCGACGGTGTGCGCATCGACGTGCGTTTTCGCCAGCCGGTCGCGTGCGTGCGCGTCGGCGAGGCCTACCTCACGCTCGGTGACGACGGCATCGTGCTTCCCGGTTTGTGGTCGATGCCGCCGGCGCGCGAAACAGGCTTCGTGCCGCTGCTCGCTTGTGACCCGCAGGGTCGCGCGGAGCTCGCCGAGGGCGCGCGCGTCGCGAGTCCGGCGTTGCTCGACGGCTTGGCGGTCGCCAACGCGTTGTGGGAGCACCTCTCGAAGGAAGACTGGTTCGCGCTCGGTCGCTTCGTGATCGACGCGCGCACTGCACGACTCGCCTCCGACGTCGAACCGGGCACGGTGATGTGGCTCGAAGGCGCGCGGCGCATCTACTTCGGGCGCAGTCCGAATCTCGACGCGCCGGGTGAATTGCCCTACGCGCGGAAATGCGCGTCGATTTCGGCGGCCTTGGTCAAGCTCGCGCCGAGCGAAACCCAATTCGATTGGGAACTGGCCGACGTGCGTTGGGACAAGCCCGAGTTGCTGCCGCGCGGCGGACTCGAGGACGATCCGCCGGCCAAGCCGCGGCGCAAGTGACGTCGTGAATCTCGCGCGCTGGAGCTTCGTCGCGCTGCTAGCCATGGTTCCCTGCGCGCTGGCGAACACGCCCGCGTTGGCGAGTTCCTTCGAAGCCCTGTCCATGTCCGCCTGCGCGGCCGCGATTTGGATCGCGTGCGCGTCACTGCCGCGCGCTTCGACGTGCAACGCTGCGCAGCCGTGGCTCGCGCCGGCGCTAGCGCTGCCGACCTTGGCGCTGGGAGCCGGAGCCGACCTCAACGCGTCGGCCGCGCTGTTCGATGTCGCTGTGCAAGCCCTGTTCTGCGCCGTCGCCGTCGCTTGGCTTTCCTTCAGCGCCGCGCGCGCCCGCGGCGGAGTCGCGTATCGAGCGGCGTGGTTCAGCGTGCTCGCACTTCCACCGGCCGTCGTCGTCGCGCTCGAGCTCGGCGTCGGCGCGCAAGCACCGCTTTGGGCGCGGGCCTGGGCGAGTTTCAGCCCGGTGCAATTCGCTCTCGACAACCTCTCGCTCGCGCACGCCTCGTCGCCCGTGAGCGTGTGGCGACCGCTCGTCGGCGCGGCGCTGATCGGCGCGCTCGCACATGCGCCGAACTCGACGAAGGAGCGTGCGCCGTGATCGTGCTCGCCCTCGCCGCGCTGCTCTGCGTCGGGAATCCGAGCCGCGTTCGACAGGCGGAGGTCGAACTCGTCGGTCCGCTCGACGATGTGCGCCTCGTCGTCGCCGGTCGCGCTGAGACGATCTTGCACGCGAAGCTCGTCGCCGGTGAGCGCACCACGTTGGTCGTGCCGCTCGCAGCCGCGCGCGACGAGCGCGAACTGGTGCTCAGCGAAGTCCCCGAGTGCGCCGGGAGCGCGCGCTGGACCGGCTGGGTGCGCGACGAGCTCAACGATGCGGAGCAGAGCTTCGAGGCCTTGCCGATCGGGTTGCGAACGCGCGCGCGGCCTGCGTTGCCGCGTGCGGCGGGCGAGCGCGTGTCCTGGGCCGCTTGGTTTCTCGCCCTGGGCGTGGTGCCGCTGCTGCTCTCGGTTCAGCGGCGCACGGCAGTGATGGGAGCAGTCTCAGGGTGTGCAGCGCTCGCCGTCTTCGTGCTCGCGCGCAGCACCGTGCCGGTTCCATCCGCGCGCGTGCTGGAGTGCGATGCCGACAGCGGTCGTTGGGTCGCGGTCGACAGTGCGCGCGATGAACTGCGCGCTCCCTGCGCAGTTCCGCTGCATTTCGCCGTCGAACCCGAGCACGCCTTCGTGCAGGGCGAGCTCGACCGATCCGCGCTGCCGTCGGGGATGTGGACGGTGCGCGCTCGCGGCGCGATTTTTTTGCGCTGGAGCGCGTTCGACCCCGGTCAGCGCTCTCTGGAGCGCACGGAAAACCGTTGGGGCCGAATCGAGGCCCTGTGGTTGCGCAGCGCCGAGGGCGTGTGGAGCTTTCACGGCGAGTGGGAGTTGGGTCGAGCCTTGCCGGCGGCGCGCGATGCGGCGCCCATCGATCCGCCGGGCTGGCTCAATCCGGCGCTTCCTTTGGGCACGGAGATCCTGATCGCGCGCCTTGCGCCGGGCGCCTTCGCGGGGGATGGCGACGTTCCGACGAGCGTCTGGATTCGGCGCCTGGGACGTTGAGCGTCGGAACAAGTCCGCAAGATCCTTCGAACGCGCGATTGATGCCGTGCGCGAGTGCCGCTACTCTTTTCGGCCCGCTTGGGCCTTGGGCCCGCAGTCTCACCGCCCGGTACCACCGAATGAAGTCCACCCACGTTCGATCGGCTGACGCGCAGGAGCGTTGGCTCCTGTACGACGCTTCCCAGCACACACTCGGGCGCATGGCGACCAAGATCGCCATGAACCTGATGGGCAAGGATCGTCCGACCTACACGGCCAACTCGCTCGTCGGGGCGCACGTCGTCGTGATCAACGCCGAGCAGGCCAAAGTCACCGGCAAGAAGTCCGAGACGAAGACCTACTCGCACTACACGAAGTACCCGGGCGGGCACAAAAAGGTGTCGATGGCCGACGTGCGCGAACGGCGCCCCGAGGACATCGTCTCGCTCGCGGTGCGCCGCATGTTGCCCAAGACCAAGCTCGGTCACGACATGTTGCGCCGCCTGAAGGTCTATCCCGGCACCGTTCACCCGCACACCGCCCAGCAGCCCGTCAAGGTCGAGGCGAAGCAAGCATGAGCACCACGCAATTCACCTGGGGCCTCGGCCGTCGCAAGACCGCCATCGCCCGCGTTCGCGTCCAACCGGGCGCCGGCGCTTTCATCATCAACGGCCGCGAGCTCAACGATTACTTCCCGGTGCTCGAGCAACAGCAGGCCGCGACGGCGCCGCTGCGCGTCACCGAGCTCGCCGGTCAGTACGACGTGTTCGCGCGCGTCAACGGCGGCGGTTTGCTCGGCCAAGCCGATGCCGTGCGCCTGGGCATCGCCCGCGCGCTCAAGGTGATCAACCCCGGCCTCGACAGCACGCTGCGCGGCGGCGGACACCTCACGCGTGACTCGCGCATGAAGGAACGCAAGAAGTACGGCCGTCGCGGAGCACGTCGCGGCTTCCAGTTCTCGAAGCGCTGATTCCGCTGCGCCGCACGCAGCGCCCAACCTCCGACTGCAACACACACCGCGCGGCGTTCGACGTCGCGCGGTGTCGATTCCGAGGCACTCATCCATGGCCGGCCACAGTCACTCCTCGAACATCGCGCGCCGCAAGGGCGCCGTCGACGCCAAGCGCGGCAAGGTCTTCAGCAAGCTCGCGCGCGCGATCATCTCGGCCGCGCGTCAGGGCGGTGGCGACCCCGACGCCAACCTCAAGCTGCGCTACGCCGTCGACAAGGCCAAGGCGGCCAACGTCCCCAAGGACACGATCGAGCGCGCGATCCAGCGCGGCGCGGGGTCGAAGGACTCGGACGCGTTCGAAGAGGTCAACTACGAGGGCTATGCGCCGGGCGGCATCGCGATCCTCGTCGCGGCCTTGACCGACAACCGCCATCGCACCTCGCCGGACATCAAGTACGCCTTCGACAAGTGCGGCGGCAACCTCGGCACGCCGGGCTCGGTGGCCTTCATGTTCCAGCTGCGCAGCGTGATCGTGATCGACGCCGCCGGCCGCAACGAAGATCAATTGACCGAGCTGGCCCTCGACGTCGGCGCGGACAACATCGAAGTCGACGGCGACACGGCGGTGCTCACCGCCGGCCCGACGGAGTTCGTCGCGCTGAAAGCCACGCTCGAGAAGCGCGGCAACAAGTTGCTCTCCGCCGAACTGGCCTACGAAGCGCAGAACCGCGTGCCGGTCGCCGACAAGGAAGCGGCGCGCAAGATCCTCAAGCTGATCGGCGAGCTCGAGGACAACGACGACGTGCAGAACGTCTACGCCAACTACGACATGCCCGCCGAGTGGTTCGACGAGCTGTCGGGCTGACGCACCCGGATTCGGCTCGCGATCCGCGTAACGCGCGACGCCGCTCTTGACTCCCGAGGCGCGCTCCTTTGTGCTTCACAACCCGCGCTTCGAAGAGAACGCGCGCTCGAGGAACGAACGATGGGTGATGGACTTCGTACGGTGCGGTTGATTTCGAGCGACGAGTCGCTGGGCGCCTCGGCGCGCGCGGCGGTCAGCGGGTTGACGGGCTACGAGTTCGCCTCGTCGAAGAGCGCGGACGAGTTGCTCAAGAAAGCGCCGGTCGCCGGCGACGTGCTGCTGCTCGACGGCGCGCTCGCGAGCGCGAACGTCTACGAGGTGTGCCGCAAGCT
>CAYHRR010000181.1:0-7604 GCA_964358875.1 uncultured Planctomycetaceae bacterium
TGGTGGACCTCCCGGTCGACTAGCTGCCCAAGATCGGGGGCGTGGCCGGGGTAGGGCGGCTCAGCAAGCTGCAGTGGTTCGGCGGCTACTACCGCGACCCCTCCAATTTCTTTGCGCAGTTCGCGGTCGATCCGGACTTGATGCTCGACACCTATCCGGAGTGCGAGCTCGACGCGGAGTCGCGGCAGCGTTTCTTTACCACGCGCAACGGTTGCATCGTCGGCAAGAAGCTCGCCGATGAATTCCAGTGGGAGATCGGCGAGACGATTCCGCTGACGGGCGCGCTGTTTCCCAAGCCGGGCGGCGGCGCGTGGGAGTTCGTGGTCTCCGGCATCTACACCTCGAAGGCGCCCAATTTCGACGAGCGCACGATGATGTTCGGGTGGAAGTATTTCGAGGAGACGCTGCGCGCGGACGGCCAAGATCCGGGCGTCGGCATCTACGTGTTCCGCGTCGGGCCCGGCGGCAACGTCGAGCGCGTGATGCGCGAGGTCGAGACGATGTTCGAGAACGGACCGATGGCGGTGCGCTGCGCGCCGGAGTCGGAGTTCCAACGCATGTTCATTTCGATGATGGGCGACATTCCGATGTTGCTCGGCTGGATCGGCGCCGGCGTGTTCATCGCCTTGTTGATGGCCTGCGTCAACACCATGTTGATGGCGGGTCGCGAGCAGATGCACGACGTCGGGATCTACAAGGCGCTCGGCTTCACCAACGGCGCGGCGTTCCGCGTCATGCTGACGCAGTCCTTGTTGTTGTGCACTCTCGGAGGTCTCGCCGGCATCGCCATGACGCTCATGCTGCAACCGTTGATCGCCAAGGGCATCCAGCAGATGTTCCCGGTGTTCTTGATCGCGAACAGCACATTGATCGCGGCCGTTGTGCTGACGATTTTCCTCGGTGTCGTCGCCGGACTGATGCCCGCCTGGCGCGCGATCCGACTCAAACCCGTCGACGCCCTGCGCGCAGATCAATAGGAGGCAACCATGATGATCCCGCTCTCCTACACGTTGCGCAGCCTGTTCATCCGGCGCGCCGCGACGTTGCTCTCGATCGTCGGCATCGGCTTGACCGTCGCGATCTTCGCGGGCGTGCTCGCGCTGCAGCAAGGCTTCGTCACGATGTTCGCCGGTCACGGTCGCACCGACGTGCTGATTTGCCTGCGCCCGGGCGCGACCGGTGAGACCGACAGTCAGTTCTCGCGCGAGCGCGGCTTGAAACTGATGAAGTCGACGCCCGAGTTCGTGCAGGGTCCCAAGGGTCCGATGGCGTCGATGGAGTCCTACTCCGGCTTGCTGCGGCCCAAGCTCGGCGGCGGTGAGGTCAACGTGGCCTTCCGCGGCGTGCAACCGGCGACGTTCGAGATTCGCGGCGACGAGATCAAGCTCGTCGAAGGACGCCTTTTCGAGCCCGGCGCGGACGAGGTCATCGTCGGACGTCGACTGGTCGAGCGCGTTGCGAACTGCCGTGTCGGCGACGTGATGCAGATCAACACGACGCCGTTCCGCGTCGTCGGCGTGTTCGACCACGACGGTTCCTTCGTCAGCGAGATCTGGTGCGACCTCGACCGGGCCTTGGCCGTGCTCGATGCCTACGGCCCCAACCGCGTGATCGCGCGCATCAGCCCCGATGCGAACATCGGCGACGCGCTCGCGCCCGGCGGTCCGGAGCCGGGCAGCCTCGCCGCGCGCTTGGAGAACGACAAAGAGATCCCCGCCAAGGTGCTCACCGAGCGCGTGTTCCTCGAATCGCAGACCAAGATGCTCGGCGGCATCCTGCAGAGCCTGGGTTTCGCGTTGGCGTTCATCATGGGCATCGGCGCTGCGTTCACGGCGATCAACACCATGCTCTCGGCCATCGCGTCGCGGACCGGCGAGATCGGCATCCTGCTCGCCACGGGCTATCGACCGCTGCCGATCTTCTTCGCCTTCATGCTGGAGACGTTGCTCTTGTGCGTGCTCGGCGGACTGGCCGGTTGCGTGATGGCCATGCCGATCAACGGCATCGAGACGGGCACGATGAACGGTCAAACGTTCACCGAGGTCGCCTTCGCCTTCCGCGTCACCCCGACGGTCCTCGCCTACGCCATCGGTTTCTCGATCGTCCTCGGGCTCGTCGGCGGGTTGTGGCCGGCGTTCCGCGCTTGCCGACTCTCGCCGACCGAAGCGTTGCGTCGACACTAAGCGCTCCATGTCCGGCCACAGTCCCGATCACGAACGCAAGCCCTGGGGCGAGTACCGCGTGCTCGAGCGCGGCGCGGACTTTCAGGTCAAGCGCATCGACGTGAACCCGGGCAAGCGGCTTTCGTACCAACGTCACGCGCAACGCAGCGAGCATTGGTCGGTGGTGGCGGGCCGCGCGCGCGTCGTGCTCGACGGGCGCGAACTCGAACTCGGCGTCGGTCAGTCGATCGACATCCCGCAAGGCGCTGCGCACCGCATCGAATGCCTCGGCGCGGTCACGCTGGTGTTCATCGAAGTGCAGCGCGGCGCGTACCTCGGCGAAGACGACATCGAGCGCTTGAGCGACGATTACGGTCGCGCCTAGCGCATTCGCAACGACGCGCTACGACTTCGACGCGCTGTCGCTCGAATCCGCACTCGGTCGCGCTTCGGTGTTCTTGTGAATGATGCGCCCTTCGTCCGGCGTGCTCACGTTGAGCTTGGGCTTGCGCGGATCGAACTTCGCCTCCACCCAACCGTCGCTGACCATCGTCTCGAGCATCTGGATGTAGTGCTGCAGGCTGACCGCGACCAACGTGGGGTGCACTTCGCGCTGCAGCACCGCCTGGAGCGAATTGTGGATCGCGCCGATGTCCGCCGTCTGTTGCAGCAGCTCGAACAAGGTCCGCGTCGGCCCGCCGACGACGAGGCGACGCGCACCGCGCTCGTAGCAAGTGACGGCCTCGATGCGACCATCCCTGTAGGCCGGCACCTTCAGCTCCTTCGCGTTGCGCAAGTTCAAGCGCAGCACGTTGAACTCGTTGAGCGCCCAGCGTGCGGGCTGCGTCGTGAAGCGCTGCACGAGTTGCTTGGCGGCGGAGAGGTCGTAACCGCCGATGCCCGCTTGACCGACGACGTCGTTGGCGAAACCGCCTTGCGCGAGCCAGCGCCATGCTTCGCGCGACGACAGGGTGAGCCCCGCTTCGGCCGCGATCTTGGCGCAGTTTTCCTGCAGGTCCGTGAACTGACCGTTCGCCGCGTACCAGAAGTCGGCGAAGCGAATGTGCTGGCGCACGCGCTTCTGCTGTGCGTCCTCGTAATTGTGCTTGAGCCACTCGGCGTCGTGCTCACCGCGCTCGATGGCCAAGATGGTGTAGGCCAATTCGCGCGCGCCGGTGTGCGTCAACGTCAAGCCCGCCGACAAGATCGGATCGGCGAAGCCGAGCGCCTCGCCGACCAAGTACCAGTTCTCGCCGTAACCGCGCGACGCGACGAAGGACCAGTCCTTGGTCGTCATCAGCGGGCCGCGGCACGTCGCACCTTCGAGCAGCGCAGCGATGCGCGGATCGGCTTGCACGACCTCGTGGTAGAGCTGCTCGGGCGTGCGACCGCTGTGCTTGTAGTACTCGGCGGGACACACGAAACCGAGGCTGGTATGCGTCGGCCCGAGCGGGATGAACCACAGCCAGCCGTTCTTCAGACTCATGATCTGAATGCGCGTACCGCCGACGCCGATCTCGACCGCCCACTTGGCGTTGTCCCAGTAATCCCAGATCGCGATGTTCTGCAGCGCCGTCGGCACGGTGACTTCGACGTCGAGCGCGCGACGCAACACACCGACGTGTCCCGAGGCGTCGACGTAGTGGCGCGCGACGACGCGTTCGCCGCTCTTGAGCACGAGCCCCGTGACGCGATCGCCTTCGCGTTCGACCTTGACCACCTGGGCTTCTTCGCGCACGACGCAGCCGAGCTGCTGTGCGTGCTGCAGCAGGATCTGGTCGTACACGGAGCGATCGACTTGGAACGCGGTGCGACGGCGCTGACCGACGTACTTGGCGGGACGCGGCTCGTCGTGGAACGTGTCGAGCGGCAGGAATTCGAAGTCCCACAACACCGGCTTCTTGCCCCAGCGGAAGGTCGCGCCGACTTTGATCGGGAAGTTGGCCGCTTCGACCGCGTCCCAGCAGCCCATCTCGTCGAGCACGGCGCTGATCGGCGGCAACTGGCTCTCACCGACGTGATCGCGCGGGAACTTCTCGCGCTCGAAAATGCACACGGACAGTTTCGGCTCGTACTTCTTGAGCAGCGCACCCAAGGTGCTGCCGCCGGGTCCGCCGCCGATGACGGCGACGTCGCATTCGATGTTGGCCACGCGCTGAACTCCGCTGTGAGGGGCGCGCGAGTCTAGCGGTGCCGCGCGCACACGGAGCGCGGCGCTTCAGCGCGTCTTGAGGATCACCATCACCGTGGCGACGATCGCGAAGGGATAGAAGAAGCAGGCCCAGCTGAGGTTCGTGAAGGCGGCGAGCCATACGAAGGCGAGCAGGCCGAGCGGAATCCAGTTCGACGCGAGCTCCATGCCGAACATCTTCTTGCGCGGCGACGAAGCGGGACTGAGCGCGAAGGCGATGCGGTGGAAGAAGCTGCCGACGCAACCGCGGCGGCGCGCCGGCGGCGGGTCGGGGCGCGCGGCGAGACGCGTGACGTCGGTTTCGAGCGCGCTCGCGGTCTGATAGCGCAGCTGCGGTTCCTTCGCGAGCGTCTTGAGCACGACCTCGTCGATCTTCACGTCGACTTGGATCTTCTGCGACGGCAGCGCGAAACGACCGATCGGCAACTCGCCGGTGAGCAGCTCGTAGAACACGACGCCCACCGAATAGATGTCCGCGCGATGGTCGACTTCTGTGGGCCGCTCCCATTGCTCGGGCGCCATGTAGTGCGGCGTGCCCATCGATTGCTGCGAGCGCGTCAACGTGAAATCGGTCGCCGCGCCGCCGAGCAACTTGGCCAGGCCGAAGTCGGCGATCTTCACGCGCCCGCGCCGGTCGACCAGGATGTTCTCGGGCTTGATGTCGCGGTGGACGACGCCCTCTTCGTGCGCGTACTGCAGCGCGTCGCACACTTGCCGCACGATGCCGAGCGCGTCCTTGGGCGTCGCCGTTTTCGCGCGGATCATCTGTCGCAAGTTCGCGCCGTCGACGAACTCCATGACGAAGTAGTAGTACTCGCCGGCGCGGCCCGAATCGTGGATGCCGACGATGTTGGCGTGGTTGAGCTTTGCCAAGGCGCGGCCTTCGCGCGCGAAGCGTTCGGCGAAGGCCGGATCGGCACCGGCGGCGCTCGGCAGGATCTTGATCGCCACCGAGCGGTCGAGCCCTTTCTGGCGCGCCTTGTAGACGGCGCCCATGCCGCCGCGCCCGATCAGCTCGATGATCTCGTACTGCGGAAAGAACGGCGCGAGTTCCTCGGGCGCGGGCGGCGTTTCGTTCGCGTCCGCGGAAGCGCCGGTGACGACGAACTCCGCGTTGCCGCTGAGGCCCAGGCCGAGCAGACAGGTCGGGCACAGACCGCTCGGAGTCGCGCTCGCGTCGAGCGGCGTCTTGCAACGCGGACACAGGGAGGGTTGGGGAGTGGCGGACATCGAGGAGCGTTGCGTCGAACGACGGGCGGCAATTGAAGCAGGCGAACCTGCCCGTAACGCGCGGATTCAGCCTTGCGCTTGACTCGGGTGGGCGAGCGCTTCCATCAACGCGCGCAACTCGTCCTCGAGATCGCGTTCTTCGCCGACGGTGTCGGCGATTTCCTGGCGCAGGCATTCGCGAAAGGCGCCGCGCATGCGGTGCAGCGCGACCTTGACCGAACCCTCGGTCATGCCGAGGTCCTTGGCGATGGCGAGGCGCGAATCGTCGTCGTCGGGCGTGACCAGCGAGGGCTTGAGGCGCGCGAAGAGTTTTTGCTTGGCGCGCTTGGCGTACTCGGCTTCGACGCGACCCAGCGCGCGCTCGAGCACGGCAAGCGCCCAATTGCGCTCGTACTCCTTCTCCGGCGTGAGCATGTGTCCGGGGTCGCGCGAGAAGCGCTCCTCGCCGAGTTCGTAATCGAGGCTGAGCGGCGTGCGTCCCCCACCGCGCTTCTGCGCGTGCTCGCGATCCCATTCATTGGCCAGGAAATTCTTCAGCGAGCCGAGCAGGAACGCGCGAAAGCGGCCGCGCGCCGGATCGGCGGCGTGCACCACGTTCTTCTCGAGCAAGCGCGTGAAGAAGGCCTGCGTCAAGTCGTGCGCGTCATCGGGCGTGTTGCCGCGCCGACGCACATAGGCATACAGCGGGTACCAGTACGTCCCGCACAGCTCCGACAAGGCGGCGCGCGAACGCTCGCCGTCCTGCCGCCCGGCTTGGACGACCACGCTCCAACGCGTCGTGTTGAACGGCGTTTCGCCCCTACGAATCCCGTCACCCATCGCCGCGCGAGTCTAGGAGCACGACCAGGCACTCCCGCCAACTAATCGCGCAGCGCCAGCGCGCCACGCAACTCACCGGCAGCGGAAGCACCCGGTCGGAGCGCAGCTCACTTCTTCGTCTTCGCGGCTGCCACCAAGGCTTCGACGGCGCGCTTGAGATCGTCGTCGCGCAGGCCGCGATGGCGGATCACGCCTTCGTGATCGAGGACGTAGATCGTCGGCCAACCGCTGACGTTCCACTTCGTGGCCCACGGACCTTCGGTCGATTCGTCGATCGCTTGGCGCCACGCGATGGCGTTCTTTTCGAGCAGCGCGCGCACGGTTGCTGCCGGCCCGTCGCTGTTGATGCCGATCAGGGCGAAGGGCTCGTTCTTGAGCTGCTCAACGAGCAGCTTTTCGTGTGGCAGCATCGCCACACAGGGGCCTCACCACGTGCCCCAGAAATCGAGCACCACGACCTTGCCGCGGTAGTCGGAGACTTTGAACTTCACGCCGTTCTCGTCGATCGACTCGAAGTCCGGCGCGACCATGCCGACCTGCAGGTGCTCGAACTCGAACAACACGCGCTCGGCCTTCGAGGCGTAGGTGCCGCCCCGGGTCGACTCGACGTCGGTGAACTTGTCGCGCAGCTCGACGAGCATCGCGCGCGCCGCAGCCTTGCGTTCGGGCGTCGCGGCGGCGCCGTCCATCAACGCTTGGGCCAACGCGAAGGTCGCACCGCCTTGCACCGCGCGGTGCGGCGATTTCTCGCGCAGCGTGGTCATCACTTGCTCGAAACGCTGCTCGCCGAGATTCCAGCCCGAGATGGAGTAGGTGAGCGCTTCGAGCTGCGTGGATTGCAGATGCTCCGCAAGCAACGTGTCGACCGCGAGCGCGATCGCCGGCTTGGCCGCGTCGTCGTAGCCCGCGAGCTCGATCACCTTGATCCAGCACTTCGCCGCGACCTCGCTGCCTTTGGATTGCACGGCGAGCGTCTTGAACTCGTCGCGGAACTTCGGCGACGGATCCTCGCCGTAGGCCGCCTGAAGCTTGGCCTCAAAGGCGTCCTTCTCTTCTTGTGTGGCCTTGTCCTCGTCGAAATCGGCCGAGAGCGCACGCAGCTTGGCGTAGAACGCTTCGCGCGCCGTATCGAGGCGCTCGCCGAGCGCATCGAAGTCCGCCGCGAAGTCATGGGCCGGTGCCGAAACCGGCGCGCGCTCCTG
>CAYHRR010000182.1:0-7604 GCA_964358875.1 uncultured Planctomycetaceae bacterium
AACCGTGAGTCGATCCAGGAAGTCAGCGTGCGCGTCTTCTACCTCGACGAGTCGAGTGAGCTGTTCCGGCGGCGCGAGGAGTTCGACATCGTCGAGATCTACCCCGATTCCGCGGCGGATCTGCAGGTTTACTACGACTTCAAGACGGCGGTCGGCATGAGCCGCCGCGAGGCGCGCGAGACCTATCTCGAGTTCACGCGCGCGCTGCGCACGCACTTCCCCGTGTTCCAGAACACGAACATGCTCTACCACGAGCTGAAGAGTCACTACTTCCTGTACCTCGCCAAGTTCGGCTCGTGGGAACGGCTCGTCGCCGAAGTGCTCGAACGACCGAGCGCGGCGACGACGACGCAACTGCCGCAGCGCCGCCGCGCGCTGCTGCGCCGCGAATTGCGCTTCGATCGCGCGTCGATCGACGCGCGCCTCGCCTCGCTCGATTCGCACACGCTGCGGCCGCGCTACCAATCCGACCTGGTCGAAGACGAAGATCGCACGCGCTTCGATCGCGAGCTCGATGCGGAGCTACCGAGCGATGCGACCTTGGTGTACGACCCGTCGAGCGCTGTGGTGCAGTGCTTCTCGGCCGCTGCGGCGCACTTGCTCGAACGCTGCGACGGCACGCGCACGTACGAAGAGATCGTGGAGCTCGTGCCGACTCAGGTGCGCCCCGACGCGCGGCGTTGCCTCGACGACATGAGCGCGGCCGGCCTGTTCGAAAAGGAGATCACTCGATGACCGCACGAGAAGAGCAGCGCAAGGACGACGAGCTCGCCACGCCCAAGCACGCGACGCCGCTCGAAGCGAAGTCGCCCGCGAACCCCGCCGAACCGAAGAAGCCCGGCGCCTACGTCTTCAAGTTCGCGCCCGCGGACCCGAAGAACTCGTTCGACTTCGAAGACACCGCCGACAAGTGAGCGCTCGGTGCTCGAGCGCCCCCGCGCCTCACTCCCCGCGCTGCATCCAAAGAATCGAATGCACCAACCCGTGCAGCCCGATCTTCAACCCGTCATCGAAGTCGCGCATCACTTCACGATCGATGCCGAAGCCGTTGTGCGCGACGAGCAACTCGTTGACGCGCATGCCATGCGCCTCCGCGGCATCCCAACGAAACGCATAAAGCGCGCCCTGCTTCCCGCTCGCAAACGCCACAGCGCGCCGCGTGCGCGTCCACACGTCGTAGAGCAAACACGTCAACCAACCCTCGCCGAGTTCCGCATTCCCGATGCGTCGCGAACGCGACACGGTCATCTGCCCATCGCCCTGCGGCAGTCCCGTGTGGAACACATTGAGCTGCCCACCTTCGTCGAACGCGACGACCGGCCGCGTCGAGCACACCGTCTCGCTCGGCTCGCCGCGCACCCAACGCGTCTCGTCCAAGACCAGCGCATCGCCCTCGACACGCAGCCACGAAACGCGCAAACACAGCTGAACTCCGCGCGAATTGCAGGCCGCGCTCGCCATCACCACGCGTCCGTCGCGCGGTTCGACCGCCAGTCCCACCGGCACGCTCGACTTCACGTCGAGCACCGGCCCGACGCTGACCTCGAGCCGCTCCGCACCGTCGAGCCAAAAGGCGGCGAGCGTGTCGTCGCTGCCGCGCGTGACGAGCAACATGCGTGCGCCGACCGCGACCACCGACAGATCGAGATTCGGCAAACCCGCGATCTCGGCCGGCTCCAACGTTTCGTCGTCGTCGAAGCGCGACGCGAGCCAACCCGTCGGCCGCCGCAACAGCACCCATCCGCTCCCCCACGCGCCGACGAGCAACGGATCGTCGTTCGTCGCGCTCGTCGGCAGCGCGCGCGGCTCGCTCCAGCGCTCGAGGCCTTCGTAGGTGCGGATCGCGATCGAGGCCTGCGTCGTATCGAGCGTCGCGAGCACGCACGTGTCGCCGACATAGGCGAGCGCGGGCGCAGCCCCGATCACGAGCCCGCCGAGATCGCGGCGCGTGCCGCAATTCGTCGAGCCGCCGTAGTTGATGTCGGCTGCGACCGGCGCGTCCTCGAAGGTCCCGTTGTGATTCCAATCGATGCGCGTCGACGTCGGACCATCCGCCGCGAGCGTGAAACGAAACGGATCGACGGCGAGGTACTTCAGCTCGTCGTACGCGTAGGGCAAACGCTCGCTCAACGCGCTCTCGTCGAGCGTGCTCGCACGAAAACGTCCGTCGGAAAAGCGCACGGCGTTGCCGTCGCCGCCGAGCGAGTAGTTGAACGCGTAGTTCATCAGCGACGGATACAGCGGACACCAGGGCGGCGCTGAGTCACCTTCGTGCGACAACGAGAGCTGGTGCCCGAACTCGTGCGCGAAGACGGCCATACCCGTTCCGCATCCGCCCATGTCGCCGGTCTGCTGCGCTTGCCCGCCGCCCCACGGCGTCACTTGCATCCAGTGCAGAAAACCGCGCTCTTTCAGCGCAAAACGCCGCGCGCCGCACTGCGCCCAGTCGCCGCCGCACTGCTCGTTCGCGGCCACGTTCGCGTCGAGTCGGAAGTGCAACGCGACGCCGGTCGTTCCGTCGACGTTGCGATTGGAGAGCGCCGCGTAGAGCTTCTGCGCTTTGACGAGTTCGACCGCGACTTTGGCGCGCTCGACGCCTTCGTAGGGCGCGACGGCGACGATCACGTCCGCGCGGCGCGGATCGAGTTTGGCGTCCGCGCTCGCGATGCCGCGCGGAAGGCCGTGGATCTCCCAGCCGTCGAGCAAGCCGTCGTGATCCGTGTCGCGATCGAACGGATCACTGCCCAGGCGCGCTTCGTCGGCCTCGCTCGCTCCATCGCAGTCGCGATCGCCCACGTCGGGCCCCGGCGTGAAGGTCGCGCGCAGCTCGATGAACTCGCCGGGGCGTGTGCAGCGATAGGCCGCGATCACGTCGTCGTCGCCGTCACCGTCGAGATCGCCGCTGAAGCGCCGCGCGAGCACCGACTCGGGCTCGTAGGGCGGCGCGAGCGGCAGCACCTCGCCCGTATACGTCGCTTGCGCCGCGCGTTCGAGCGCTTCGGCGCCGCCCGGCCAACGCGCGACGTCGAGCGCTTTCCAAGCACAGGCCTTCCAGCCGTGGACGTTCTCCGAGACGAGCCAAACGCCGCCGGGCAATTCCACGGCGACCTCTGCGCAGCGATCTCCGTCGAGGTCCGCACACGCGAAGCGCTCGCAGCGCACGTCGGCCGTCGCCCACGTGCTCGCGGGCGCTTGCAACACAACGAGGGCGATCAGCATCGCGACAATCTAGTTGGCGCGCGCCGCAAAAGGCACGTGCGCCGTAGCTCGCCACTCCCAGCCATTGCGCTGCATCGCTAGCATCGCGCGCCGCGATGGGCGAGCGCGCGTCCCGCCTGCCGGGTGGCGCAAAGGCCCTCGTCCTATGCATCCGCGGAGACGTCTCATTTCCATGCGAGTCCGACGTGCGATTCGGAGACACGCGCTGCGATCTTCGCACGAGCGAGTGCACGGCCGACGGACCGCGCCGAGCAACGTGCACGCATGAGCCAATTGGACGACTGGCTGCGGGAGGCGCGCGCGAATCTCGAGGTCGCGCGGGCCTCGGGCAAGTTCCCGCGCGCGGAGCCGCCCCCCTGGATCAAGGAACCCGACGCGCTGATGCGGGTGTTCGTCGAGCAGGAACGGCTGATGCGCGACGGGCAAGTCCGTTGGGCCTGTCTGGTGCAGGCCAACGCTGACCTCTACCACCGCGGCTGGATCGACATGCCCGCCTTCGCGGTCCACGGTTCCGATCCGGCTTTCGACGACGACCCCAGCCGGCTGCAGAGCACCGCGCGAGCACTGTTCGGCCTACACGGCGGGCGCGGACACAACGAGGAGGAGCGCTCGTTCGGCGCGATGCTCGACAACGAGCTCGACCGGAGCACGTGGCGGCCGGTCCCGCGCTCGTTGTCGCCCGACACGGATCTATACGGCTCTGCGGTGATGATCGTCCGCCTGTGGCTACCGACTACGACGATCGCCGAGCTGCCGATTCCGTTGCTCGTGCACACCTCGCGCACGGGTCACGTGCTGCCGCTTCCGCAGCAGTTCTGGCCGGAGGAGATGCGCGCACGCTGGAAGCAAGACGAACCCGAGGCGCCGGCGGAGAAGGACGAGCTTCGCGTCGGCGGCGTGGGCTTCCTTGCACCCGTCCTGTCGATCGGCTTGCTGATCGCGTTGCCGGCGCTCACCGATCGCGTCGGCGTGTGGCTCGATGAACCGCCCACCGCGAGCCAGCGCTGGCAGATCTCGTTGTTCGTCACGGGCATCACACTTGGACTGGTGTTCGGGTTGCGCCGCAAGTTCCGCAGAACGCCGACAAGGCGCTGCGTGTACCACGCGATGAAGGGGCACGAGATCGAGCTCGTGTCCGATGACGAGTGGGGTCTCGCGCTGGATTACTGGGCCGGTCTCCATGTCCTCGCGGGCACCGCGCTGCGCTTGCTTGCGCACGTCGGAGGGCGATCGTGAACAAGCTCCTGTTCAACCTGTGGCGGATCGCCGCCGGAGTCTGGAAGTTCTCGCTCCTCTCTTGGTGGTGGGCGGCGCCGGTTGCCTACTTCACGGCCTGGGGACTGCCCGAGTGGAGCGTTCGACGGATGGGGACGGCCGAGACGCCGCTCACGCGCGGTGTGCGCGTGGCCTGCTTCGCCGCGGCGGCATTGGCGCTGCTGCTCGCAGCGCGACTGCGGCGCGGGAGAGAGGTGCACTACGTGTTCGATCCGGCCCAGGGCCGCGTGATCCTGCTCCCCTGGTCGGACCGCTTCCTGGCCGTCTCGCTGGCCCAATGGGCTTGGCTCGCGTTGCCGCTCAGCGCTTGGGCCGTGTTGCGCGTCGTGGGCTGAGCGTTCAGCGCTGCGCCGCAAAAGGCACGTGCGCCGTGCGCGGCAGGACGAGTTGCGCGACGAGGTAGAGCTCCATGGCGAAGGGTAAGTAGCCGAGGTAGCCGAGCAGCGGCATCTCGAACACCTTTGCGAACTCGACGCCGGGCACGTGGTAGATCCACTTCGGGTACGAGGCGAAGTTCCACATCTCCCAGAAAAAGCCGCACAACAAGCCGCCGGCCCACAGCGCCGTCCAGCGGCTCCAATCGCCGCGCGCGAGGTCATCGGTGAACGCGCGCCGACGCAAGGCGAGACACAACGGTTCGAGCAGGAACACGATCGACGTCCACACGAACGGGTAGCACCAGCGCGGCCAGATCAACGTCGCGGCGAGCATCGCGAGTCCGCCGGCAGCGAGGGCGCAGCGATAGCGCGTCGAATCGCCGCCGCGCGGAAAGCGCGGGCCGTTCGCGCAGCGTCGCACCCATTTCCATCCGTAGGCGAGCTCGGCGCTCTCGAACACGGCCGGAATCACCGTCGAAAAACTGAGCGTGCACCAAGCGAAGTACTCGAGAGCGCCGAAGTGCTCGGCGCCGACGTACTCCCAGTTCTGCAGGCGCTCGTTGAAGGCCTCGAACAACCACCAGGTCGGCACGCTCAGCGGGAACAGCGCTGCGAACAGCTTCGGACTGCGCGCGAGCATCGAAGTTCCGTCACGGCGTTGCACCAGCCCGTCGACGGCGAGCACGTAGCCGAGCCACAACGGGAAGAACAGCGCGTGCGTGCGATCGCCGCTCAAGCACCAATTCAGCGGCCAAAACCCCGCGACGAGCACGAGGCCGACGACCAGCGTCGTCGTGCCGCGCCTCGAGCTTGCGTTCACCGGCCCACTGTTCATGACGTGCTCAGGTGATAGCACGCGTCGCACGCCGAGTCGCGAGTGCGCGTCGAGTGCGCGCTGCTGCTCGCGAGTTTCAGCGCTCGAGCAACGCGGCCGCCGTGCGGTCGAGAATCCACGTGCCGCGCAGCACGAGGCGCGCAGGCAGATCGTGCACGGCGCCGTCCTCGCACAACGCCTTGCGCGCGATGGCCGCGCGTTCGCGCCCGATCGCGAGCACGACGACGTCGCGCGCCTCCTCGATGGCGCGCGGCGCAAGCGTGATGCGTTGGTGCGGCTTCTGCGGCGATTCGACGGCGAGCACGCGGCGCTCGCGCTCGTCGAGCGCCGGCGAATTGGGGAACAGGCCGGCGATATGGCCGTCGAGGCCGAGCTCGAAAATCGCCAGGTCCAAGCGCTCCGGCAAGATCGCGTCGTAGTCCGCCGCGAGCGCCGCGTGGTCGGGCCGTTCGGCCTCGATGCGTTGCACGCCGTCGTGACCGATGCGTGGCACCGTGAACAAGAGATCCGCGGCGATGCTGTAGGCCGAGGCCGGATGGCGCGGCGGAACGCAGCGCTCCTCGCTGAAGTAGAAGTCGACGTCACTCCACGGCAACTGCAGCTCGCGCAGATGCTCGTACACGAGATGCGTCTGCGGACCGGCGGGCAAGGCGAGCGCGCACGATCCGCGCTCGCGCACCGCAGCTTGGATCGAACGCGCGATGCGCAGGGCGGCGGTGCGCCCGAACGAGGCGAGTTCGACGACGACGATTTCGGGTTGAGTCACGTGAGGAACGCGCGCCAGGAAGGAGAGATTTGCCCGGCGGCGTGGCGCGTCGAATTCGAATTCAGGAGTCGGCCAGCTTGCGCAGCACGAACTGGAGGATGCCGCCGTGGCGCATGTACTGCACCTCCGCCGGCGTGTCGATGCGCGCGATCGCTGTGAACTCGAGCAGCGTTCCGTCGGCGCGGGTCGCGCGCACAGCGAGCTCGCGCCCGGCCTTGAACGCGCTCGCGATGCCTGCGGCGAGGCCGACGATCTCGAAGGTCTCGCGACCGCTGAGCCCGAGCGACTCCGCCGTTTCTCCGGCGCGAAATTGCAGCGGCGCGATGCCCATGCCGACCAAGTTCGAGCGATGGATGCGCTCGAAGCTCTCGGCGATCACCGCGCGGATGCCTTGCAGAGCCGGACCCTTCGCCGCCCAGTCGCGCGACGAACCCGAGCCGTATTCCTTGCCCGCGAGCACGATCGTCGGAATCTTGCGCGCGCGGTACTGCGCCGACGCGTCGAAGATCGACATCTGCTTCGCGTCCGGCAGCAACAGCGTCTCGCCGCCTTCGACGTTGACGAGCAGCTTGTTCTTGAGACGCACGTTCGCGAACGTACCGCGCACCATCACGTCGTCGTGACCGCGACGCGCGCCGTACTGATTGAAGTCGACGGCTTGCACGCCGCGCGAGTTCAACCACACGCCCGCCGGGCTCGACGCCTTGATCGCGCCTGCGGGCGAAATGTGATCGGTGGTGATGCTGTCGCCGAGATACGCGAGCACGCGCGCGCCCTTGATGTCGACGAACGGCGCGGGCTGCTTACCCATGCCTTCGAAGTACGGAGCGCGCTGGATGTAGGTCGACTTCGCGTCCCAGGCGTAGGTCGCTCCCTGCGGCACGTCGAGCGCGCGCCACTCGCTCGAACCCTCGAACACCGAGCTGTAGCTCTGCGTGAACATCTCCGAACGCACCGATTGCGCGACGACGGCGGCGACCTCGGCTTGCGTCGGCCAGATGTCGCGCAGGAACACCGGCGTGCCGTCCTTCGCCGTCGCGAGTGCTTCCGTGTACGGGTCGAAATCGACGCGGCCCGCGATCGCGTAGGCGACGACGAGCGGCGGCGATGCCAGGTAGTTCGCGCGGATTTG
>CAYHRR010000183.1:0-861 GCA_964358875.1 uncultured Planctomycetaceae bacterium
ACTGCTCGGGCACGTCTTGGAAAACCGCCGGACGGAAGGCTTAACTGGCGCGACCCTGCGTCAGCGACCGACACGCTGTCGAGTACCCGAACATGTGCGCCAGGGGCACGCGACCGATCACGGCCCGCAGTGTTCCGCGGCTTTCGACGCCCGTGACTTCGGCGTGGCGCGCATTGAGGTCGGCGATGACCCCGCCGGCGAATTCCGAAGGGCACTCGATCTCGAACGCCATCACCGGTTCGAGCAGGTCGATCGGCGCCGCTTCGGTCGCTTCGCGCAGGGCGATCGCTGCCGCCTGAATGAAGGCAGGCTCGGCGTCCTTGCGCGGATGTGTCTCGGTCCCGCGGACGACGAGGTGCGCGCCGACGAGCGGAAATCCGAAGCGCGGTCCGACCTGGGCGCTGTCGAGCAAGGCCTGCTGCACCGAGGCGCGGAAGGCTCGTGGCATCACGCATGCCTCCGACCACTCGATCGTCGCCTGGGCGGCTGTCGAGTCGGCGGAAATCGCCGGCAGCAACTCCAATTCGACCGCGCCGAACATCTCCTTGCCGGCGACGATCCGGTCGACGCGTCCGGCTCCGCTCGTCGCGGTCGTTCCGCGTCGCACCGTTTCGCGGTAGGCGACGCGCGGCTTGCCCATCGCGGCATCGACATGGTGTTCGCCGGCCAGCCGGTGGAGCATCACCTCGAGGTGCAACTCCCCCATTCCGGCGATCAGCCACTGGCCGGTCGACTCGTCCTCGCGCTCATGAAAGGTCGGATCCTCGCGCGCGAGACGCTTGAGCGCGACGCGCAGCTTCTCGCGGTCGTGGGGGGCGCGCGGGGCGGCGCCCCACGGAATAAAAGGGCGGCGGGAGACCC
>CAYHRR010000183.1:871-7602 GCA_964358875.1 uncultured Planctomycetaceae bacterium
AAAGACCAAGGCTGCGAGCACGATCGGGGCAGCGTGATCGCACAAGGTGGCGCCCGTGATCACCGCCTTGGGCCCGGTGACCGCGACGATCTCGCCGGGACCGGCCTCTTCGAGTTGCGTGCGCGAATCCGCGTGCATGCGCATCACGCGGTTGATGCGCTCGTGTTTGCGAGTGCGCGGATTGAAGAGCGCGTCGCCGGCGCGGATCACGCCTGAGTACACGCGCAAAAAGGTCAGATCGCCGTGGGCCTCTGCGTGCAGCTTGAAGGCGAGCGCAGCGACGGGTGCCGCGGGATCGGCGTCACGTGTGAGCGCGGATCCGTCGCCAGGCGCTACGCCGCGCACCGGCGGAACGTCGCACGGCGACGGCAGGTAATCGATGACGGCGTCGAGCAGCGCTTCGATACCGATGTTGCGCAGCGCAGCGCCGCACAGCACCGGCAACACGTGACCGCCGAGAGTGGCACGGCGCAACGCACGTTTGAGCACGGCAAGTTCGACCTCGCGACCGTCGAGCACCGCCTTGAGCAGTTCGTCGTCGTGGTCGGCGAGCTTGTCGATCAATTCCGAGCGCAACACACCGACTTCATCGGCAGCGCCGGCCGGAATCGGAGTCTCGGGAGGAGTCTCGCCGTGGTCGCGCTCCGGGCCGGAGAAACCGAAGGCGCGCTGCGTCAACAGGTCGACGAAGCCCACGAAATGACCGTCGTCGAACAGGGGGAAATGCAGCGGCGCAGCCGGTGCGCCCAGGCGTTTTTCGATCGACGCGAGTGCTGCGAAGTAGTCCGCGCCCGCGCGGTCGCACTTGTTCACGAACGCGATCGCCGGCACACGGTGGCGACGCATTTGGCGCCACACGGCCTCCGACTGCGCCTGAACGCCGGCGACGGCGTCGATGACGAGCACGGCCCCGTCGAGGACACGCAGTGAGCGCTCGACCTCGACGGTGAAATCGACGTGCCCGGGCGTGTCGATCAGGTTGATCGAATGCTCGCGCCAAGGCAGCGTCGTCGCTGCAGCCGTGATCGTGATCCCGCGCTCACGTTCCTCGGGCATCCAGTCCATCGTCGCGGTGCCGTCGTCGACCTCACCGATGCGGTGTTCGACACCGGAAACGAACAAGAGCCGCTCCGACACCGTCGTCTTGCCGGCATCGATGTGCGCCGCGATGCCCAGATTGCGAATGCGCGCCGGGTTCATGTGGCGCGGATCCTAGCGCTGCCGGAGCGTCGCCCGACTCAGCCGAGGTTGGGATTGGCAGCGAGGAACTTGTCCCTCCAGCGATATCCGGCGAGCAACTCGGGCCGCGGATCCCCCAGCAAGAACAGCGCGCTGTACAGCGCCTCGACCGAAGCCAGGCCGGTCGAGGGATCCTCGAACAGCTTGCTTTTGCGCGGGTAGGCGGTGATCAGCGCCGGCAGCCGGCGGTGGATCAACTCACCGTCGATGGTGGCCAACAGCTGCGGAACTCGCCGCCACGCGCAGTCGACGAGCAAGAGCGGCGTCGCGCGGTCTGCCGCGCTCAACTCCGCTCCCTCGGGATGCAGCAGGATGCGCCGCCCGACGTCGACGCGTTGATCGGGGTGGTAGCCGACGAAAGTCACGGCGGGCGCACCACGCAACGGCGTCAACGAGCACTTGGCTGTCGACTCGCGCGGGTCGCGCACGATCAGGACATCGATGTGCATCACGCGTCAGTATTGCGCCTGGAAACGACTCGAGCGAGGTCGCGATGACCTCGCTCGATGAACTCTGGCCGAGCCTCGCAGGGAGGCGTGGCGACGGATCAGTGCGCGTAGTGGCTGTAGGCCTTGTTGGCCTCGGCCATCTTGTGCACTTGTTCCTTCCACTGCACCGAGGCGCCGGTTCCGTTGAAGGCGTCGACGAGCTCCTCCGACAGACGGATCGCCATCGGTTTGCCCTTCTTCGAGCGCGCGTTGTCGACCAGCCAACGGATGGCGAGCGATTGTTGACGGTTGCGGCGCACTTCGCGCGGCACTTGGTAGTTGGCGCCGCCGACGCGCTTGGAGCGCACTTCGACCGCCGGACGCACGTTGTCGATCGCGCGCGAGAAGATCTCCGACGGATCCTGCACGTCAGGCAGCTTCTTCTGCGCGAGTTCGAGCGCTTCGTAGAAGATCGCCTGAGCGGTCGACTTCTTGCCGCTCAACATGATCTTGTTGATGATCTTCGTCGCCAACATCGAGTTGAACTTCGGATCCGGCTCAAGCAGGGGCTCGGTCGACTTGTAGTTACGGGGCATCGCGTTTACCTGCTTGGACTATTTCTTGGGGCGCTTGGCGCCGTACTTGGATCGACCTTGGTGGCGCGCGTCGACGCCGGCGGCGTCGAGCGTGCCGCGGACGATGTGGTAGCGCACACCCGGAAGGTCGCGCACACGACCTCCGCGGATCAACACCACCGAGTGCTCTTGCAAGTTGTGGCCTTCACCCGGGATGTAGGCGGTCACTTCCTTGCCGTTCGAAAGCCGCACGCGCGCGATCTTGCGCAGCGCCGAGTTCGGCTTCTTCGGCGTCATCGTCTTGACCTGCAAGCACACGCCGCGCTTCTGAGGGCAGGCGTCGAGCACCGGCGACTTCGTGCGGCGCTTTTGCACGACGCGCGGTTTGCGAATGAGTTGATTGATCGTGGGCATTGAAAAAAGGACCCGTCCTGAATTGGGGCGAGCATTGTAGGAGCGCGCCGGTGGCGGTCAAGCTCGCGCTTGGCCGACCGAACGACGCGCTCCCGCTCGTTGGGGGCTTAGAACTCTTCCTCGGCTGCGGCGCTGGCGCCGTCGAAGTCTGCCGGCTCGTCGTCGTCGTCGTCCGACGTTTCGCGCTTCTCGACGACCGGTTCGTCGAGCTTCTCCTCGTCGCCGTCGTTCGGAATCGGCACGGTCGAAAGGCCGTGATCCTCATCGTCGAGCGCCGAGGCGGGAATCGCACTGCCGACGGCCAAGGCCATGCTCGGCTCCAGCGACAGCGCATCGAAGCCGCCGACGAGGGACTCGAGTTCGGCGTCCGGGCTGCGCGCTTCGAACTGAGCGGCGTTGCCCAGCTCGCCGAAGTCGATGTTCTTCTTCACGCGCGTACGGCTGTGATCGCGGAAGCCCGTCCCCGTGGGAACGAGGTGTCCGAGGATCACGTTCTCCTTGAGACCGACCAGGTTGTCGCGACGGCCCGCGATGGCGGCCTCGGTCAACACCTTCGTCGTCTCTTGGAAGCTGGCCGCGGAGATGAACGACTCCGAGGACAAGGAGGCCTTGGTGATACCGAGGAGCAGCGTCTCGCCCGTCGCCGGCTTCTTGCGCTCCTTGCGGAGGCGCTCGTTTTCGCGGCGGAAGCGGAAGCGATCGACCACGGCGCCCGGCAGGAATTCGCTGTCGCCGGGATCCTTGACCGACACCTTGCGCATCATCTGAGCGACGATGATCTCGATGTGCTTGTCGTCGATCGTCACGCCCTGGGAGCGATAGACGCTTTGGATTTCGCGCAGCAGGTACTGCTGCACTTCGTCTTCACCCGTGATCGACAGGATGTCGTGCGGATCGAGCGGTCCGTCGACCAGCGCCTCACCGGCGCGCACTTCGTCACCCTTGTGGACGCGCAAGTGCTTGGTCTGCGGAACCGAGTGTTCGCGCTCTTCGATCACCTCGCCCTTGGCGCTTTGCGCGCGCACGATGATCGTGCGCTTGCCGCGCTTCTTGTCGCCGAGCTCGACGATGCCGTCGATCTCCGAGATCACCGCGGGCTCCTTCGGACGCCGAGCTTCGAAAAGCTCGGTGACGCGCGGCAGACCGCCGGTGATGTCCTGCGTGCCTTGGATGTCGCGCGCGGTCTTGGCCAGCAACTCACCCGGCCCGACGGTCGCGCCTTCTTCGACTTCGATGTAGGCGCGTTCGGGAATCGGGTAGAGCGCTAGCGGCGTGCCGCTCGCGTCTTCGAGAACGATCTGCGGGTGCAAGTCGCCCTTGTGCTCGATCACGAGCTTGCGGATCGTTCCGCGGCGCGCGTCGCGTTCGATGCGCAAGGTCTTGCCTTCGATCAAGTCCTCGTAGCGCACCTTGCCCTTGAACTCGGACAAGATCGGCACGTGGTGAGGGTCCCACTTGCACAGCGCGTCGCCGGGCTTGACTTCGCTTTCCTCGCCGACGAACACGACGGCGCCGGGCGGCACTGCGTAGCGGTCGATCTCGCGACCGCGCGGATCGAGCAGGCGCATCTCACCGTTGCGGTTGAGCACGACCTTGGCGCCGGTCGAATTCGTGACCACCTTCAAATTGGAGTAGGCGATCTTGCCGATGCGCTTGGCCTTGACTTCGCTCGCTTCGATCGCGCGCGAGGCCGTGCCGCCGATGTGGAACGTGCGCATCGTCAGCTGCGTGCCGGGCTCGCCGATCGATTGCGCCGCGATGATGCCGATCGCCAAACCGCGTTCGGCCAAGGCGCCGCGCGACAGGTCCATGCCGTAGCACTTGGCGCAGATGCCGAAGCCTGACTCGCAGGTCAACGGCGAACGCACGGCGATCTTCTCGTAGCCGAGCGCCTCGACGCGTTGAGCCATGTCCTCGGTGATGACCTCGTTCTCGCGCACGACGACTTCGTCGTTGACGGCGTCCATCACGGTCTTGCGCGCGACGCGACCACGCACGGCCTGCGCCAAGGTGACGACGATCTTCTCGCCCTTGTAGATGATGCCCTTGGTTGCGCCGTTGGTCGTGCCGCAGTCGTCGAGGGTGATCACGACGTTTTGCGCGACGTCGGTCAGCTTGCGTGTCAGGTAACCGGCGTCGGCCGTCTTGAGCGCCGTGTCGGCCAAACCCTTGCGCGCGCCGTGGGTCGAGCTGAAGTACTCGAGCACCTTCAGGCCTTCGCGGAAGTTGGCCTTGATCGGGGTCTCGATGATCTTGCCCGAGGGCTTGGCCATCAAACCGCGCATACCGCCGAGTTGGCGCACCTGGTCGATCGAGCCACGCGCACCCGACTGCACCATGCAGAAGATCGGGTTGACGTAGATCTGGTCCGTGCGGCTGTCCTCGCGCAACACCTGCATCAGGTCCTCGCCGACCTTCTCGCGGGCGTGGGTCCAGTGGTCGACGATCTTCGAGTAGCGCTCGCCCTCGGTGATCACGCCCTTTTGGAAGTCCTTCTCGACCTTGTCGATCAGCTTCTGCGTGTCCGTGAGCACGCGACCCTTGGTCGGCGGCACGCGGATGTCGTCCTTACCGAACGACAGGCCGGCGCGGGTCGAAGCCTTGAAGCCCAGGTCCTTGAGATCGTCGAGGAGCTTGAGCGTCGCGTCGCGTCCGAGCAAGCGGTGACAGTCGCTGATCAGCGCTTGGATGGCCTTCTTGTCGAGGTCGTAGTTGTAGAACGGCATCCCCGGGGGCAGGACGTCGTTGAAGATCGCGCGGCCGATCGTCGTGGTGACGTGCACGCGCTTGGCCTTGGGATCGGTCGACTCCGCCGGCACGCGACCGTCTTCACCGACCTCGACGATCGGTCCCTTGACGCCGAGTTTGACTTGGCGACCGACCTCCATGCGCACGCGCACAGGCTTGTGCGTGCGCGTGACGCCGTGGCCGTAGGCGAGGAACAGCTCCGAAAGCGAGCCGAAGCACATCAACGGACCGACGACGTCCGGCGGAGACTTGGTCAGGTAATAAATACCGAGGACCATGTCCTGCGAGGGCGAGATGATCGGTGCGCCGTTGGCCGGCGAGAACACGTTGTTGGTCGAGAGCATCAAGGTCGATGCTTCGATCTGTGCCTCGTAGGAGAGCGGCAAGTGCACGGCCATTTGGTCGCCGTCGAAGTCGGCGTTGAAACCGCCGCAAACGAGCGGGTGCAAACGGATCGCGTTGCCTTCGATCAGCACGGGCTCGAAGGCCTGGATACCCATGCGGTGCAAGGTCGGCGCGCGGTTGAGCAGCACCGGGTGGTCGCGGATGACCTCTTCGAGAATGTCCCAGACTTCTTCGTCACGACGCTCGAGCATCTTCTTGGCCGACTTGATCGTGTCGGCGAGACCGAGCTCCTTGAGGCGCCGAATGATGAACGGCTGGAACAGTTCGAGCGCGACCTTCTTGGGCAGACCGCACTGGTGCAGCCGCAATTCGGGGCCGACGACGATCACCGAGCGCGCCGAGTAGTCGACGCGCTTGCCGAGCAGGTTCTCGCGGAAGCGACCCTGCTTGCCCTTGATCATGTCGGTCAAGGACTTCAGCGGGCGGTTCGACGAGCCGAGCACCGGGCGGCGGCAGCGACCGTTGTCGAACAACGCGTCGACCGACTGCTGCAACATGCGCTTCTCGTTGCGGATGATGACCTCGGGCGCGTTGAGGTCGAGCAGCTTCTTCAACCGGTTGTTGCGGTTGATCAGGCGCCGGTACAGATCGTTCAAGTCGCTCGTCGCGAAGTTGCCCGAGTCGAGCAACACCAGCGGCCGCAGATCCGGCGGAATGACCGGGATCACGTCGAGGATCATCCACTCGGGACTGTTGCCCGAATCGCGCAGCATCTCGACCGTGCGCAGGCGCTTGATGATGTCCTTCATGCGCTGCTTCGAGCGCGTCGAGAGCAGCTCCTCGCGCAGTTCGCCCGAGACCTTGTTGAGGTCGAGCTTGCGCAGGATCTTCTTGACGGCTTCGGCGCCCATGTCGGCGTCGAACTCGGCGCCGTACTTGGCCTTCGACTGGCGGAACTCCTCTTCGGTGAGGAGCTGGAACT
>CAYHRR010000184.1:0-7582 GCA_964358875.1 uncultured Planctomycetaceae bacterium
AGCCAACGTGAGCAAGCACCTGACCACATTGACGATCGCCGGATTCCTCGTGCGCCGCAAAGATGGCACGAGCGTGATTTATGCGCTGGCCGACGAGGTCGTGCCGCAACTGTGCGATCTCATGTGCAAACGCGTGGCCGCCAAAGCGCGCGACGGCGCGCGTGCACTCGAGTCGCGTACTCGCACCGGATAGCCGTGTGCGTTGCGAGTGCCCTGTCGCGAGCCGGGGCGGCGTTGCGGCGAGACCAAGAGCGCGAAGGAAGGCAAAGGAACGCCGGCCGGCGTGTGTCCGCTGAACACCGCGACGTGCAGCGCAGAATCGCCGCGTCGCGCACTCTCGCCGTTCGTTCGCCTTCAGCGAGCAGCGTGCGTCCTCGGCGTGGGCAACGGCCGAGCTGCGGGACGCATCTCGCAGGCCTGCGTTCGAACGCAGCGAGCAAACGCACGGGCGCGCAACATCGGAAGCGTGACTTCGTTGAGGCGCGGCGGCGATAAGCGCGCGCTGCCGCCGGCGCACCGCGCCGACGGCACGTTCCGCACTCGCGTTACTTGACGAAGTACTTGGTACCGCGCTTCTCGCCGGTCGTCTTGATCGCTTTCTGTTCGAACAGCTTGAGGATCGGGAGCTTCAGTTCTTTGCTCGCGACGTTCATGCCCTTGGCGATTTGCTCGAGCCGCTCGCCTTGATGCGCCTTGATGTAGCCGAGCACGCTCCCTGCGACGGCGAGCACGTCTTCCTGCGAGCGTTTGCCGCGCTTGCGCTTCGCTGCGGCCTTCGGCGCGCTGACGAGCGGCGACGGCGTGCCGCTCTTCGCCGGACGACCGGGACCGCGCTTGGGCGCCATTGCACCGGCGTTCAACGTCGAGCCGAGTGCGTTGTGCACGGCCTCGAGCGCCGAAAGGCGGACAAGCGTGGAGAGCTCGCCGATGAACGCATCAATGCGGGAACGAATTTCACTGTCAATGGTGGTGGACTTCATGCGCGACATTGGGCCAATCGTCGGGGTCCGGCGCAAGTGGCTTGAAGTGCAACTCGCAGATTACAGCGCGCAAACTCGCCGGCGCTCAGCCCCGTTGTGCACACCGGCTCGGCAATTCTCGACACTCTGCGACTTCACTCTTCGACGAAGAGCAACTTTGCAACGTCGAGCGCAATGAGGTCGGCGCGCAAGCGCTGCCAACGTTTCTTTGCCGCCTCGGTGCTGATTCCCAGGCGCAATGCGGCCTCACCGAGTGACTGGCCCTCCAGCCCGCACAACAACACGAGAGTCCGTTCGTCGTCTCCGAGCACTTGCACGCGCGCCAGGAACCCAGAGAGCGCGTCGTCGGACGCGAGGCGGCGCGTCGCGCTGGTCACGCCGTCGGGCAGGTTCTCGAGGGCGAACACGCGCGAGGTCGACCCCACGGCGAGCTCGCGGCTCCGCAACGTCGCCGACAACGCGTCGGCCAGCACGTTCTTCGCCACACCGAAGATCCAGCGCCGAAAACCGGCCTGCGCCGGATCGAAGGTGTGCCAGCTCGACAGCGCGCGCACCCACGTCTCTTGCGCGATCTCGTCGGGCTCCAGTCGGCCGCGCACGCCGGGGCGCAAGCGCAAGGCCGCCCATCCGACAAGCGCCGGCGCGACGCGCTCGTACAGCGCCTGGAAACTCGCCGCGTCGCCCGCTCGAGCAGGCCCGAGCAAGGCTTCGGTGTTCGGCTCGCGCGCAACTTCGTCGGCACTCACGCGCGCCATCATCCACGCGTCGACCGGCGACGCCAAGGCGACGCGCTGTGAAACACCTATGCTCACGCGCGTTCCCATGGAGCCCCGCAGCGTGGATGAAGTCGCAGCAGCTGCGCGCGACGTTTGGCTCGATCTGCTCGGGCGCGAAGCGGCCGGAGAATCCAGCGACTTCGAAGGCACGTGCGCGCGTCTTCCGGAACTGGCGGCGGAGCTGTGCCGCTTGCGTTCACGCCACGCGATTGCGACCGATCCAGTTCCGCTGCCGGCGCCTGTCGATGTCGCCGAACTGCTGCAGCGCCTCGGCTCGCCGCGCCTCGCGGCCGAGCGCTATCGCGTCGGCGAACTGATCGCGCGCGGAGGCATGGGCGAGATTCGACGCGGCTGGGACAACGAACTGCGGCGCGCTGTGGCGCTGAAGTTCTTTCGAGCGAGCGGTGCGCCTCGCGCGGCTTTGACGCGCTTCATCGAAGAGGCGCAGATCGCCGGGCAGCTCGATCATCCTGGAATCGTTCCCGTGCACGACGTCGGCGTCGACGCGCAGGGTCGAGCGTACTTCGCGATGAAGCTCGTCGCGGGTCGCGACTTGCGCGCGATTCTCACCAACGTGCATGCCGGCCGTGACGGTTGGAGTCGCCCGCGCGTGCTCGGCGTGCTGCTCAAGGTGTGCGACGCGCTCGCTTACGCGCATACGAAGGGCGTCGTGCATCGCGATCTCAAGCCGGCCAACGTGATGGTCGGTCGCTTCGGCGAAGTGTTCGTCATGGATTGGGGCATCGCGCGCATCGAGCGCGCGTCGACGATGGGCGACGAAGCGGCGCTCGTTCGAACTTTGCGTTCCGAGCGGATCGACGCCGAGGGCGCGACGCTGCACGGCGATGTGATCGGTACTGCGGCCTATATGGCGCCCGAGCAAGCGCTCGGCGACCCGACGCTGATCGGCAGGGCCGTCGACGTCTATGCGATCGGCGCGTTGCTCTACGAGATCCTGGCGCGCACGCCGCCTTATGGTGACGCGCACGAGAGTTCGGATTCGGCCGACATCGTGCGACGCCTGCGCGCCGGTCCGCCGCGCGCCTTGCGCGAGGTCGCAGGCGACGCCGAGCCCGAGTTGATCGCGATCTGCGAGCGCGCGATGCGACGCGAACCGCCCGAGCGCTATCCGTCGGTGCAAGCGCTCGCCGAGGATCTGCGCGCCTATTTGGAAGGTCGCGTCGTGCGCGCCCACGACAGCGGCCGACGGCGACGCCTCGTCAAGTGGATCGCGCGCAACCGCGCCTTGGCGAGCGCCGCGGGTGCGGCACTCACGCTGCTTGTGATCGCCGGCGGCGCGACTTGGTGGGCACAGCGCTCACAGTCCAATTTGCAGTTGCTGGCGCGCTTGCGTGCGCCGGCGGAGCTGGCGGTCGAGTACGAATTCCTGTGGCCGCCCGGTCCCGACAAACTCGAGGCGCAACGCCGTTGGCTCGAACTCGCGCAAACGAGCGTGGCACGGCGAGCGGCCGTCGAAGCGGAGATCGAGCAACTGCGGGCGCGCAGCCTGCCTTTCGATCCGAACGCTCCCCGCGATCGCAAAGCGCGCGAGCAGCTCTTGCTGAGCCGGCGCCGCGCGCGCGAACTCTCAGCGCACTTCGAAAGCGATTTGGCGTCGGGCGTCGCCGTGAATTGGGAAGGCACGCCGCGCGAAGACATGCGCGGTTTGCGGGATGAGTTCGCCGCGATGGTGGCCACGTACGACAAGTGGTTGGCGGAAACGCCGCGCGCCACGTGGCGTTTCGCTGATTCGACCGATGAGCTGCTGCACGACCGTTTGAGCGAGAACTTGGCGCAGATCGACGCGCTTGCGCAACCCGCCCTCGGGGCGCCGTCGATCGCTCACGTCCGACGCGCGCTCGAAGAATCGCCGCGCGTCGTCGAGCGCTCCTTGGTCGACGCGCGCGAGAGCTGGGCCGAAGCGTGCGCCTCCATCGGTGATGTCGCGCGTTGTCCGCGCTACGCGGGCTTGCAGATGCGAGCGCAGCTCGGGTTGATTCCCCTCGGTCGCGACAGCGCCTCAGGGCTGTGGGAGTTCGCACACATTTGGAGCGGAGCGACGCCGCAACGCGACGCGAACGGACAGCGGACGCCGCGCGAGGAGGACGCGCTGGTGCTCGTGCTCATTCCCGCGGCGGCGACGCACATGGGTTCGCAAGCGCTCGATCCGGCCTTGCCGAATTTCGATCCGCACACGGCGCTCGGTGAAGGCCCTGTGATGCCGTTGCGCTTGGACGCGTTCTTCCTTTCGAAGTACGAGCTGACCCAAGCTCAGTGGCGACGCATGAGCGGCGCGACAGGCACGACGGACGGATTGCTGCCGCAATGCCAAATCAACTGGAGGGCGGCGACCGCCGTGCTGCGTGAAGTGGGACTGAGCTTGCCGACCGAGGCGCAGTGGGAATACGCCGCGCGCTCCAACAGCGGCGCTCCTGCCGTCATCGAAGTGGTGAGCCTCGGTTCGGAGCGACGCCTGCAACGCGAGCGTGTCGGATCTTTGCCGGCGGGAGCGCTGGGACTGCACGACATGCAGGGCAACGTGCGTGAGTGGTGCCTCGATCGCGGCATCACGGAGTACGGAGCGGACGTGTACCTCGGAACGGGGCAGCGCCAGGAGATCCTCGACGGCGCGCGCGCAGCACGCGGAGTCTCGTACTTGGATGCGCTCGCTTCAGCACGCCCTGCGGCTCGTTTTCAGTTGGGCGAATACCACATGTCCCCCATCGTCGGCGTGCGCGCGGCGCGAGCACTCGATCCCTAAACGAACGCGCGCGCCATGTTCGAACGAAGGCGCCGCGCGAAGTGACGATGACGACACTCTTCGCGCGGCGCGAGCTTCGTGCGTTCCGCTCTTCTATTGGAAAGTCAGTTCGAGAGCATTCGAGAGACTCGTGCCCTTGCACGCCGGCGGATCGCGGAACCACGCCTGAACGTAGATCTTCTCGGCGACCGTCCACGGTTGTCCAAGCGAGTTCGCGTGGGCCTGCGAGTAGCTCGTCCAATCGAGCGCGAAGGCGCCGTTGCACTGACCTGAATTGCCGCCCGAGTTCATCACGCCCGTGCGTTCGAGCGGCGCCTTCACGCACAAGAAACTCGAGCCCGCAGCGCACCACGTCGAAGCGTTTTGCGTCAGACCGTAGAAGAACAGGCCGTTCTGCAGGCCTTCGACGTTCGACACCGAAAGCATGCACGGTGTCGCATTCGACGCACTCGGTTGCGCGTCGGCCGCGATCGACGCAACGCAACCAGCCGTCGTCGTTCCTGCCGTGCAGTAGGTCGTCGGCATCGCGCCGGCGACGGGCCCGAGCGCCGGCCCGTGCAGATCCATCGCAGGCAAGTTCGCGGCGCGGATCTCTGCGCTCGTGATGTGCTCGCGCACCGCGGTCGCGTTGATCGACGCGAGTTCGATGCGCGTGACGTTCATGAACGGCATGGTCCCGCTCGGGTCGGCGGACATCACCGGGTACGTCCACGTCCAGACGACGACGTCTTGCTGCGGCTCGCTCCTGAAGCCGACGGCGCGCGGGACGAGCGGGAACATCAGCGCATACGTCCCGACCGGAATCGGCGTGTTGTTCGCGGTGCTGAAGGAGCCGAGAGCGGCGCCGGACGCATCGAACATCGTCACCAACGTTGCGGGCGATCCGATGGAGGAGAAGTCCGCCTGCACCCACGCGCCACCGCTCGTGCCGTTCGCGATCGTGCTTGCCATGAGTTGATCGTCGAGTGCATTGACACGGCCGCGCGTCGACACGCTCATTTGCGCGCCGGGTTGACCGAGCTCGGGCGCGATGGCGATGTCCCACAGGTCCTCCTTCCAGCTGCCCGACGGATTGAAGGCGATCCGCACGCCGTCTTGACCCGACGAGCCGATGTTGGCGATCTGGGTCGAGATGACCGTCGGTGCGAGCGTTGCGGCGCCGAGCGCGCTGATACGCGCGAAGCCGAGTCCGACGCCTTCGGCCGACAGCGCGAAGCTCGACAAGTTGCTCGCGGTGATCGTGACGCCCGTGAACTCGCTCGAGTTCGGCGTCGGGTCCGCGAACACGACCGAGGTCGCGGAGAGCGTCACGGCTCCGACGGTCACGTTCTGCGACGAGCTCCATCCGATCGACGTGCCGAAAAGCACGCAGGTCTGGCTCGGAAATCCGCCGTGCGCGATGCAGCACGGGATGACCGCGTTGATGTCGGCGCTCGACGCGCAGGTGAAGCCCGCGTGGGCGCAGTACCACAGCGGCTTCGTGCCTGGCGGGCACGGACCTTGGCTGTAGGAGTCCTTCGGCGCGCCGCCGCCGCCGTTGCTCGGTCCGAAGGCAAGCCATTCCGGCGGCGCAGCGACCTCGATCGCCGTGCTGTTCGCCGCGCCGATCACGGCGACGACCTGCGCGCCGTCGAGCAGCACGATGTCGTAGCCCGCGTCGCCCTGCGGCGAGTAGTCCGTCGAAATGCGCCAAGTGTTCGTGAAGGTCAGGAAGTCGAACATGTCGATGCAGTCGAGTTGCGTCGAGTGTTGCTCGAAGCGGATCTGCGCCGGCGTCGACACTCCGCTCAGGCCGCTCAGGTCGAGGCGCGCCGACTGCGCTTGCATCAACGTCACGGTGACGCCGTCGTTGCCGGTCGACCCGAGGCCGCTGATCTCGAGTGCACCCGTTTGCGCGTTGGGGGTCAGCGTCGCCGCGCCCAGGGACGCGTGCGGTAGGCCGAAGGCCGTGACGTTCGACTGGGCCGCAGCCGAAACAACGCCTGTGGTCGCCGCCAACGTCACGAGCAGCGCTGCGCGCGCCGTACCGATGAATGCCTGCTGCATCGAAGCACCTTGTCGAGCCTCGCTGGGTCGTCGCGCACGAACCGGAGGCGGCGTTCGAGTCGGCCGCGGCGCTGGTGCCGCTGCACGGGCTCCTTCCCGCGCGGAGCCCGCCGCGGGGACGTCAATCCGTCAATTCCTCGCGCCGCTGGAACGAGAACTCGCGCGCGAGCGCCGGACCGCTCGTGTCGAGGCGCAGCTGGTCGATGCTCAGCAGGCTCTCCAACTCGTCGATCGTGTCCCCGTGGTTCGCAGCGCCTTCGAGGTCCTTGCGCACGCGCCCTTCGACGAACAGCGCGCGTCGATCGAAGGACTCCAGCGCTTCTGAGACGCACGCTGCGAGCAGTCCGACACAGGCGCAGGGGACTGCTCGAATGCGACTCATCGGGTCATTTCCTTGCTGGAACAGGTTCGGAACGAACTCGACACGGGCGCACGCGCTACCGGGCACCATCGGCGCACCAGGCCGGGCATCGGTGCGGCGCCGCAACGCGCTCGCGTCCGACGCTTCAAGGACGTCGGCCCCCGACCCTCGGAGCGAGCGCGGGAAGTGCGGCCGGGCCCTCGAAAAAAAGATCGACCGTCCCCGAGGCTCGGACCGATGGCTAGCATTCTTCCGTGCGCTCCTGGGGCTGAACTCGCTCCCGCGCACAATTCCAATCCAAATTGAGCAGGGCGAGCTCGCGTCGCGGGCCTCGCGGCAAGTCTCTCTTCCTCCGGAGTGTCGAATCATGCAAGCCAACTCCTACCGGCGAGCGTTGCTCGCTTCGGTCTTCGTCGCGGCCGTGGGCATCCACGCGTCCGCGCTCCCTGGGTGATGAACGGGTGGCAAGGGGGCGAGTTCGTCCCCGTCCGGTCCGGCACGACCCAGCGCACCCGCTCCCGCAGGTCCCGCATCTCCCGGTCGCGCAGGCGCGCCCATGGGCGGTCCGGCGACAGGTGGATCCAGCGGTGAGCTTCCCAAGATCATCCGCGGCAACACCGCGCGCGCGATCATGAAGCTGGCTTGGGAGTACCCCGTG
>CAYHRR010000185.1:0-4761 GCA_964358875.1 uncultured Planctomycetaceae bacterium
GCCTCGGTGCCTTCAAGGGCAACGTGTGGCGTCTGGGCTTGATGGGCGCCGGCGCCAACGAGCGCAACGTGTTGCTGGTCCTCGCGGCGCTGCGCGCCGTGCTCGGCGCGCGCGGCGCCGATCCGCTCGCAGCGGCGCAACGCATCTACGACTCGGCGCGCTGAAGCTCCCACCGCTCGCCGTCGCACGCTGAAACCAAAACGATGTCGCACGCACGCCGTTCGCTGTGGATCGCCTCGGGGTTGTTCATCGTGTCGGGTCTCACCGCGCTGACCTACGAGACGATCTGGTTCAAACGCCTCGGCCACGTGTGGGGCAGCTCGTCGCAAGCGATGGCCTGCGTCGTCGCGACGTTCTTGTGCGGACTCGGGCTGGGCGCGTGGTGGTTCGGACGCATCGCCGACCGTTCGTCGAAGCCGCTGGCGTTGTACGGCTGGTGCGAGCTCGGCATCGCCGGCGCTGCGCTGCTCGTGCCCTTCGAAATCGGCTGGCTGCTCGAACGCGCGGCCGGCCTGTCGGTGTCGCTCGCGGGCTCGCCGTGGGCGCAGACCGCCCTGCGCTTTTCGCTGACTTTCGCCGCCATCGGCCCGGCCTGCGTGTTGATGGGCGCGACCTTGCCGCTGTTGACGCGCGAATTCGCGACGCGCGGACTGAGCGTCGGCGCGTCCGCAGCGTGGCTGTATGCGTTCAACACCTTGGGAGCCGCGTGCGGCGCGTGGCTCGCCGGCTTCGTGTTGCTCGAAGCCTTCGGGCTGGTGTGGACGAACGTGCTCGCCGCCACGCTCAACACCTTGGTCGGCATCGGCGCGTTGCTGCTCGCGCGCGAGCGCAACGACGCACCCGAAGCGGAAGCTGAGTTGCCCGAAACGCTCGAACGCGTAGCACCGCGCGCCGTCGCCGCCGTCGCCTTCGCAGCGGGAGCCGCCTCGATCGCGCTGCAAATGCTGTGGGCACGCGAGATTTCGCTGCTCGTCGGCGCGACGACCTACGCGTTCAGCGCGACGATCTTCGTGTTCATCTTGGGCCTGGGCCTCGGCAGCTTGTGGTTCCGCCTCGCCTTCGCGAACGCGCGCCGACTCGAGCCCGTGATCGCGCTCGCCGCGACGTTGGTGGTGTTGCCCGCGCTCGCGGGACTCGCCTTGCGCGGCGAAATCGGGCTCATCGTCGGCCACCTGCAGGACATGCGCCACGACGGCACGCTCAACGCGGTGCTGTGCAGCACGGTCGGCGCCGCGCTCGAATTCCTGCCGACCGTCGGCATGGGCTTATTGTTCCCTGCGCTCGTGCAGTTCGCGCGCCAGGGTTCAGGCCGAGCTGGTCGCGTCGTCGGCGGGATCTACGCCTGGAACACGCTCGGATCGATCGTCGGCGCCGGCGCGACGGGCCTCGCGCTCGTGCCGATGCTCGGCTCGTTCTGGAGCTTTCGCGCGGCGCTGCTCGTGTACGCGCTCACCCCCATCGTGCTGCTCGGCGCGCGCAATCTCGCTGCGACGACTTCGATCGTGTGCGCCGTCGCGTTGCTCTCGAATTGGAAAGCGCCCGACCCGCTCGACACGAACCTCGGCACGTTCATGTACGGCCCTGAGGCGACCAAGATCACGCGCGGCTCGATGCGCACGTTGTATTTCGGCGAGGGCGCGACCTCGAACGTGCTGGTGATGGAAGGTACGCCCGCGGCGTCGCCGCTTCCGGGGCGAGCGCCCGAGCGCGTGCTGACCTTGCGCGTCAACGGCAAGATCGACGCGAGCTCGCGCGACGACATGCCGATGCAACTCGGCCTGGCCTACATCCCGCGCTTCCTGCGACCGAGCGCGAAGAGCGTGCTCGTCATCGGCATGGGCTCGGGCGCGACGGCGGGCGCGTCGGCCTTGTTCCCCGAGGCGCAAGTGACCTGCTGCGAGATCGAGCCCGAGATCATCGCGGCGGTCACGTGCTTCAGCGACTTCAACCACCGCCCGCTCGAAGCGCCGAACGTCGCGGTCGTGCTCGACGACGGGCGCAGCTTCGTGCAAGGCAGCGCGGGTCCGTGGGATTTGATCCTGTCCGAGCCCTCGAACCCGTGGATCGCGGGCGTCGCCAATCTGTTCACCGAGGAGTTCTACCGCAGCGCGCAGAGCAAGCTCTCGCGCGACGGAATCCTGGTGCAGTGGCTGCAGGCCTATTCGTTCTCCGAGCGCGAGTACGCGCTCGTGATCCGCACGCTGACGCGCGTCTTCGGACGCTGCTTGCTCGTGCGCATCTCCGACTACGACACGCTGCTCGTCGTCGGCAACGGCGATCTGCTGCCGCGCGCGGCGGCGCTCGACGAATTGCAAAGGCGCGTCGACACCTTGCAGCCCGCCCACGACGATCTCGAGCGCTACTTCGGCACGAGCGACATCCGCACGTTGCTGCTCGGCCGTGTGCTGCTCGACGAGCGCGGCGTGCAGCAATTCGTCGCGAGCGTCGGCGGCGACGAGCTCAACACCGACCTCAACCTGCGGCTCGAATTCGACGCGCCGCGCCGCCTGTTCCACGAACGCGGCGATCCCGGCGCAGAGACCATGCGCCTGATGTGCGCGGCCTACGACGTCGCGTTGTTGCAGCGCATGTGCACGCAGTGGCGCGTCGACGCGCGTCAACTCGCCGGACTCAAGCAGCTCAAGACGCTGCTGTTCCAGAACCTGAACAACGCGCAAGCGACGAACGTCGTCGACCTCGCGCTGGCCTACGACTCCGAGGACGCCGAGCTGTTGACGGATCAGTTGCTGTTCGCGCCGGAGGTCGCGCCCGACGAGTTCCTCGAGATCACGCGGCGCATCACCGCACGCGCGCCGCTCGAGGCCTTGCGTCTGGGACTGTCGCTCACGCGTCTCAATCAGGACGTCGCCGCACGCATGGTGTTCGAGCATCTCACCGTCGCGCATCCGAACTCCGTGACGGCTTGGACGCAGTACTCGATCGCGCTGAAGTTGCTGCGTCAGGACAGCGAGGCCGTGATCGCGCTCGACAAGGCGCGCAGCCTCGATCCGCTCGACGACGCCTTCCGTCCGCGTTGAGCGCGGCTACGGACGCTCGGTCACGCGCGCGGTGAACAACGAACGCCCATCGGCGCCGTGTCGATCCGTGCGCAACAGCGCGAGCAACTCCGTCGAGCTCGCGGCCTGCAGCGCGCGCTCGCGGATCTCGGGATCCTGAAAACTGCGCCCCAGGCTGGCCACCAGGTCGAGTTGCGCGCGGGCGTCGTCCTTCGGCGTCAGGATCAAGAACACGATTTGCGCGCGCGTGCCGTCGAGCGACTGAAAGTCGATGCCGTCGCGCGAAATCCCGGCGGCGATCACCGGCTGGACCAGGCCTTCGATGCGCGCGTGCGGCACGGCGATCGCGTTGCCGATGCCCGTCGGCGACAGCAGCTCGCGCCGCCAGGCGATCTCGGCGATCTGCTCGGCCGGAACGCCGGCGGCATTCGCGACGGCGCGCGCGAGCTCGACGATCGCGGCTTGACGATCGCGCGCGGCGAGTCGCGGCACGAAGGCGCGCGCGATCAAGTGATCGGCGGCGCGCCGCGGCGCGACGCGTCCGAGCAGGCGTTGCACGACCGGACCGGACATCACGCTCGTGCCCAGCGCCATCACGACCAGCGCGACGAACATCGGCTCGCCGACGATCCCGTATTGCAAGGCCAGCAGACCGAGCACGATCTCCATCGCGCCGCGCGCGTTCATCGCAAAGCCGACGGCCCACGCTTCGCGCCAGGCCATGCCGCCCCAACGCGCGCCCAATCCGCAGCCCAGGATCTTGCCGATGCAGGCGATCAGGAAGATCGCGCCGCACATCGCCGGATCGAAGTAGCGCACGAAGTCGATGTGCAGGCCGATCGATCCGAAGAACAGCGGCGCGAAAACGCTGCTCGTGAATTCGCCGATCGTGGCGCGCTCGCGCTCGCGCAGATGCGAGCTGTCGCCGAGCGCGACGCCGACCAGGAACGCGCCGAAAATGGCGTGAATGCCGATGTATTCGGTGAATGCACCGGCGAGCAGCGTCAAGGTCAGCGCAAAGCCGAGCACACCTGCGGGCCAACTCATGTGCGCCTGCAACCATGGCATCACGGCGTGCAACGCGCGCCGGCCGATGGTCAGCATCGCCAAGACGAAGCCCAACATCAGCACCACCATCGCGCCCGCGCCGACGCCGTGCGCTTCGACGTTTTGGAACTGCGACAGCAAGACGCCGAACACGATCCAACCGACGAGGTCGTTACCGATGGCCGCCGCCATCACGACCATGCCGAAGTCGCTGCGGTACAGGTGCAGGTCCATCAACGTCTTGGCGATCACAGGCAACGCAGAAACCGACAAGGCCGTCGCGAAGAACAGCGCGAAGGTCCGGCGATCGATGCCCGTGTCGACGTGGAGCAGTTCCGGCAGCAGGTAGGCGGCCGCGTAGCCGACCCCGAAGGGCACGGCGAGCCCGAGCACGCTGACGAACGTCGCCGCGCGGCTCCGCCGGCCCATCGTCTTCAAGTCGATCTCGAGCCCGGCGACGAACAAAAACAGCGCGATCGCGACCGTGGTCAGCGCGTGGAACGAAATCGCCACCGCGCCGGTCGCCGGAAACACGTAGGCGTGAACGTTGGGCGCGAAGCGGCCGAGCAAGGTCGGGCCGAGCAGCACGCCGGCGAGGATCTCGCCGAGCACGGCCGGCTGGCCGATGCGCCGGAACAACTCACTGCAAACGCGCGCCGCGCCCGCGCTACCTGAAGCAGGTGAGCGCGTGGCCAGT
>CAYHRR010000185.1:4771-7563 GCA_964358875.1 uncultured Planctomycetaceae bacterium
GCGCGCCGCGCCCAGCACCACGCCGAGCGCCAGGAACAGCCGCAGGATGTCGTCGGCGCCGAGCTTCTCCATCAGATCGCTCGCGCTTTTCGACGCTGCCTGCGGCGCTTCCGCAGGCCTGTCGATGGAGCGCGAGGCGTGGAGAGGGTAGGTGCGCGGCGCGGACGCTTCAACGCGCTCACCGGCGCAGAGGCGCACATCCTGCGCGCGCAAGGCGCAAAAATGCCGCCGCGGCGGCGCTCAAACGCGGGGCTGAAACGTCGCGAGCCGCGCCCATTCGGCGAGCAACTCGCGCTCGCGCTCCGACAACTCGCTCGGCAGCACGACCTGCAACTCGGCCGTGAGATCGCCGCGCGTGCCGTCGCGTTTGGGCAAGCCCTGGCCGCGCAGCCGGAGCTTGCGCCCGCTCGAAGAACCCGCCGGCACTGAGAGCGTCGCTTGGCCTACGGGCAGCGCGACGTCGACCTTGGCGCCGAGCCCCGCTTCCCAGGGCGCGACGCGCAGCATGGTGTGCAGATCGAAACCATCGACGCGAAAGCGTTCGTCGGGCGCGATGCGCACGCGCAAGAGCAAGTCGCCGGCGGGAGCACCGCCCTCGCCGCGCGCGCCTTGGCCCGCAAGCCGAATCGTCGTGCCGTCGGTCGTCCCCACAGGAATGCGTACGTCATAGTCGTGGCGCACGCTGCGCGCGTCGCCCTCGTCGTCGCGCTCGCGGCTTTCGAGCGCGATCGAATGCGAACCGCCGCGCACCAAATCGGCGAGCGTCAGCGTGACCTCGGCTTCGTGCGACACGCCGCGGCGTGCGCGCGCACGGCCGGCGCGACCGCGAGTGCGCGCAGCCTGGGCGTCGCCGAACAGCGCTTCGAAAAAGCTCGAGAAGTCGCCGCCGTGGGACTCGAAGCCGGCGCCGCCGAAGCCGCGCGGGAAGTCGTGCTCGCCGCGCGGCGTGAACTCCTGGCCCTCGCGCCAATTTTCACCGAGCGCGTCGTAGCGCCGGCGCTTGTCGGCGTCCTTGAGCACCTCGTAGGCCTCGGTGAACTCCTTGAAGCGCGCCTCCGCGCCGACGCTCTTGTCGACGTCCGGATGGTGCTTGCGCGCGAGCTTGCGGAACGCGGCTTGGATCTCCTTGTCGCTCGCGCTGCGCTCGACGCCGAGCAGCTTGTAGTAGTCCTGATAACGAACCGACATGCCTTACTTCTGCTCGGCGAGGTTGAGCCGAACGGCCTTCTCGAGGCGCTCTCGTTCGGCGGGATCGGTGAGCGCGGCGTTGCCCGCGTCGGCGATTTCGCGCGCGAGGTCCTTGCGTCCGCCGCGTGACGCGCCGCCGAGCAATGCGGCGTAAGCACGTCCGCGCGGATCGTGCGCTACGACGAGCGCCACCATGCCGCGCGCGTCCTGCTCCTTGCCGACGCTGCACAACGCTTCCATGTACATGCCGCCCAGGATCGACAAACCGGCGCGGCGCTGCTCATGGCGCGTCGCCGCGCGCGCGCGATCGAATTCGGGATCGGTCTTCGCCGCGGCGCCTTCGATGTCGCGCGCGAGGTCCGCGTACAGCTCCTGCATCTGCGCGAGCACGTCGCCGCGCGCGTCGAGCAGCTCTTGGAACTTCCGTTGTTGGAGCAAGATCGTCGCGCAGCCTTCGGTGAACAACACCTTGACCGCGTCGCGCGGAACTTCCGGCCGATCGCGCAGCGAGCGGAACGTCTCCAACTGCCGGTCGTCGGCGCCGAGCGCGAGGTTGAGCCCGGTCACCGCGTAGGCCAACGCGACGAGGTCCTCACCCTCGGCCGGCTTGAACAGGCGCTCGCGCACGGCGTCGCGGCGCGGCGCGAGTTCGCGGCGCGCGGCCGGATAGGCGCGCAGGACGTTGCCCAACAGCCCCGGCAGCGTGCGGCGCTTCAAGGCCACAGCGTCCAGGTCGGTGTCGGCGCGATCCCACACGTTGAGGTACTCGCTCAAAGCGGCGTCGAAGCGCTTGGTGTCGAAAAACGTCTGACCGAGTTGCAGGTGCAGCTTCGCGCAATCGGGCGCTTCGAGGAACTGCTTGCGCACGTACGCGATCGCGGAAGCGGTGCGCATGATCTCGCTCGCACGCTGCGCGAACTCGCGCGGTTGTTGAGTGCCGAGCAAGCGCTCGGCCTCGACGCCGTCGGTGTCGACGATCAAGGTCAAGGGCGTCGAGACCACGGAGTAGCGCGCGGCGAGCCCGGCCTGCTCCTTCACTTCGACGTGGATCGCGATCACGCGCGCGTCGAGCCAGCGGCGCACGATGTCGTCCTTCCAGAGCAGCTCGTCGTTCAGCTTCGACTCCGGCGCGCCGGCGCTGAAAAAATCGACCAACACCCAGTGCTTCTCGGCCTTGGCTGCTTCGAGCGCGGCCTCGAAGGTGAGCGCGTGGAATCCGGCCGGTCCCGGCGCGGGTTCTTGGGCCGGAGCGGTCAGCGAGGCGAGCAACAGGGCGATGGTCAGCATGAGTTGAAGGTCAGGACGCAGCGCGTTCGGAAACAGCGGGCGGACATCCTACGCGCGCGCGCGCCCGCACTTGCGCACGCGTTCGGGCCCGAGCCGGCGCGCGCGCGCGAGCCCGTGCTTGCGCGCACATGCGACCCTTTTCGTGGACAAGCGCGCGGACAGTGCGGCCTCTGCACGCGACGCCTAGGCCTCGGATCCGAGCGCGTCCTAGGTCGAAAACCGATCGCCATCAACGGGTTACGCGGTTCGCGCCGGGCCGGTACGCCGTTCGCATCGCTGCGCTCGACCAGCTCGGAGTCACGTGACTCCGCCAACCC
>CAYHRR010000186.1:0-7562 GCA_964358875.1 uncultured Planctomycetaceae bacterium
TATCAGATACCACGCGCCTCCCGAAGCCTTGATGACGGCCTGGGTCGCGTCGGAGCGGCCTTCGTCGCTCGCGAGCCAAACGCGCGCGCGCTCGAAGAGTTCGTCGACGATCTTGCGGTTGAGCACCTGGCGCGAGGCGGCATCGGCGTTCGTGCCCGCCGCGTCAGCGCGTTGATCGGTTGCGACGGCGCCTTGTCCGGCCGCGTCAGCGCCTTGATCGGTCACGACTGCGTCTTGATCCGGAGCCGTCTCCGGCGGGATCGAAGGCTGCACGTCCGGATGCGGCAGGTCGTCGCCTGAATCGATGCGCAGGCCTAGTTCGTCGAGTTTGCGCGTCACGATGTCGACGCCGGCGACGACTTGATTGCGAATCAGGTCGAACGAACCGCGCTCCTCGACGACGTCGCGCCACAGCGCGCGCCATTGCAAGACCACGCCGAGCGTCAGCGCGAGAGTGCCGACGAGGACCGCGCTGAAGATCAAATTCACCGCCGCCTTGCGCGACCAGCCGCGGCGCTCGAGCTTGAGCACCATCGGATGGAGGATGTAGGCGAACAACAATCCGAGCAGCAACGGATTCAAGGCCGAGCGCACGGTCCAGGCGAACCAGACGATCAACGCTCCGAGGAGCGCCAGCGCCCAGTTGCGCTTCGTGGGAGTCCAGCGTTCGAGCATCAGCCGCCTTCGTTCTTGCGCTCGCGCAACGTGACCAGTTTCTCGAGCGTGTCGCGGTAGTCCGCAGCGAAGCCTGCGTCGAAGTCGAAGCCCGAGCGGAAATCCTCGATCGTGTCGTCGTCCTGGCGCTTCAAGTGTTCGTGCTCGACGAGCAAGAACACGATGCGCCCCCAATCCAAGGTCTCGCGAATCCCCCACGCGCGCCAAATCTGCGGCGCGAGCGGTCCGAAGAGTTGCAACGCATGCGCGCGCATTCCGGCCAGCACTTCCTGGCCGGTGACGTGGCGCTCCGCTCCCAGACGCCCGTCCTTGCCGGCGAGCTTGACCGCCGCCTCCAAGGCCTCGAACAGGAATCGAAACGCCTCGGGTGAGTAGCGCCCGTCGTCGAGCGCGAGTTTGCGCAGCTTCGGAGCCGGATCTTCCATGCCGCGGCATGGTATCGGAGCGAGGTTCCCGGCTCCTCCCTCATCTGCGCACGGCACGCGCCGGTCGCGCCGCTCACGGACGGGATCGTGCCGGCGGCGCCGTCGGACGGCGCACAGCTCCCGGCGCGAGTTCGAGCAGCGCACGCTCGAGCAGCAGCGCGGGATCGATGTTGGCCTCGACATCGGCGCGCAACGTCAGCACGGTCTCGAGCGCGCGCACCCTCGCGCCCGACGAGCACACGCTCCCCGGCAGCGGTTCGCCCGCGACCAAGTCGCCGTGCAGCAGCTCCGATGCGCTCGCACCGCAGGCGTAGCGTTCGAAATCGGCGAGCACAGCCGCAGCCAAGTCGAGCATCGGCCGCAAGCGCGCACGCTCTTGCGCCTTGGGGGTCTTGCCTTCGAAGGTGCCGTCGAGCTCCCAGAACGCTTGCGCCGCCGTCGTCGGAGCCACGCTGCCGCGCAACACCAAGTCGAGCAGCGCGCGCATCTCCCACACGTGCTCGGCGTGCATGCGCAGCGCCTCACCCATCGAACCGGCGCTCCAACGCGCGAGCTGCGGCGCGAGTTGCGGGTCGACATCGTGCGCACGCAAGGCGCGCACGACGTCCTCAGTCGCGAGCTTCTCGAAACGCACGGAAACGCAGCGACTGTGGACGGTCGGCAAGAGCTGCGTCGGGTGCGAGCACTCGAGGATCCACAGCACTTCATCCGCAGGCTCTTCGAGCATCTTGAGCATCGAGTTCTGCGCGTGTTCGTTGGCGCGCTCGATTTCGCGCACGTGGATCACGCGACGGCCGCCTTCGGAGGCGCGCAGGCTTTGGAACTCCTCGGGCACAGGCCCGTCCCACGCGTTGGGTTCCGTGCGGCGCACGAAGCGGCCGATGCGCAGATCCTCCGAACGCCTGTCGGGATGCTCTTGGCGCACGTCGACGAGCAGGCAATCGGGATGCGAGTTCGCGCGCAGTCGCTTGCACGGACCGCACACGCCGCATGGCGCACCGCCTTCGACCGGAATTCCGCGCGCGCACAACAGACCGAGCGTCAACCAGCGCGCCGCGCGCAACTTGCCGACGCCGGGCGGACCGCTGAAGAGCAACGCGTGCGGCAAGCGCTGAGCGCGCGCGGCACGCCACAAGCCGCGCACGATCTCCGCGTGGCCGAAGGGCTCGTCCCACTCGCTGGGGTCGACGACGTGTTCGTACTCAGCCACCGAACACCACTTCGCGCACGCGCAGCGCGACCTGTTCCTTCGAACCACGTCCATCGACGACGCGCGCGAGCGGCGAGAGCTCGGCGAAGCGGCGGTAGCCCGCGGCCACGCGACGCTGGAACTCGAGTCCCTTGGCTTCGATGCGATCCTGCGCGCCTGCGCGACGTCGCGCCGCTTCGTCGGGATCGACGTCGATCAGCACGATCGCGTCGGGCGCCGGCGCGCCGGCCCAGCGCTCGAGCGTGGCCAGCACGTCGCCTTCCGGCAATCCGCCGGCGACGGCTTGATAGGCAAACGTCGACGCGTGGAAGCGTTCGCACACGACGTCGCGGCCCTGCATCAATGCCGGCGTTACCAGCTCGCGCAGCATCTGCCGTCGCGCCGCAGCGAAGAGCAGCAGTTCGACGCCCGCGTCGAGATCGTGCTCGCGCGCGAGCAGCAAAGCGCGAATGCGTTCGCCGACGACAGTGCTGCCGGGCTCGCGCAAGTGCAACGCCTCGACGCCGCGCATGCGCGACATCTCCGCGGTGAGCAGCGCCGCCTGCGTGCTCTTGCCGCAACCGTCGACGCCGTCGAGCACGATGAAACGCGCCATTCCATTTCGCTCCGTCATCTCGCGCTTCGACATGGGCAGGATGTTAGCGGGCGCGGCGTTCACGAATGCGCGATGCCGAGCCGGTCGAGCACCGCCTTCGCTTCCGCTTGCTCGGGGTCGAGCCCGAGCGCGCGCTTCGCCGTCTCGCCCGCCTCGTCCTTGCGCTCGAGTTCGAGCAGCTCGCGCGCCTGCAGTCCGAACAGCTTCGCGCGTTCCGCGTCGCCCGGCGCATCCGGCGCGTCGGGATCGAGACTGGGCGGCACGATCTGTGCGACCTTGAACTCGCGCAGCGCTTCCTCGTGGCGCGCCAACGCGGCGAGCGACGCGCCCCAATCGAGGTGCAGCTTGCGGCGGAACGGATCGATCTGGTTGGCCTCGTCGAACAGGCGCACAGCCTGCTCGTGACGTCCCTTCTCGGCGTGCCGCCGCGCAACGAGCACGTGGGTCGCGAAATCGTCGGAGTTCATCTCCAGCCAACGTTCGAGCACGGCGAAGCGCTCGTCCTCGCGTTCGAGCTTCTCGTACACCTGGGCGAGCTGGCGCTCCGCGGAAAACTGCGCCTCGGGGTAGCGCGGAAAGGCCTGTTCCGCCGCGAGAAAGTGGCGCTCCGCCGTCTCCCAGTCCTCGGCTTGCACGGCGAAGGTGCCGAGCGACATGCGTGCGCGATAGTCCTCGCCACCGGCCGCGAAGGCCTGCTCGTACAACGTCTTGGCCTCGTCGCGCAGATCGCGTTCGAGCGCCATCTCGGCCCGCAGGAACAAGGCGCGCGGCGGCACGACGTCCGCACCGAGCTTGCGCAGGGCCTGCTCGGCGTCGACGCGCTTGCCCGCTTGCCAATAGCCCCAAGCGATCGAGCACCACTGCTCGTCCCAGTCGCGTGCCTGTGCGGAGTCCTTCGGCCGTTGCGCCGCGAGCGTGAGCTTGCGCTTGGCCGTCGTCGCCGGACTCCAGCGCGGTTCGAGCTTCAGCGGCGCGACCAACTGCGCGACGAAACGCTCGAAGCGCCCATCGAGTTCCTCCGGCGTCATCTGGAACACCGAACCGATCGCCTGGTCGAGATCCTGTCCCTGATCGAAGGCTTCGAGCAAGCGGATCATCGGCGTGAAGCCGCGCTCGTCGATCAACATGCGGCACAGCAAGCCGCCTTCGTAGTAGCCGAACAGGATGCGGCTCGAACGGAAGGCGCGGTTGAGGTCGCGCACCTTGATCAACTCGCGGTTGGCGTAGGCGTCGATCAGCTCGCGCCGCATGTTGCGCGTCCAGGCCGGATTCTTGTGCTCTTCCTCCCACGTCGCGAGGCCTTCGGTGATCCAGCGTGGGCAACGGTTGTGCGAGAGGCCGAGGTGGATGACGTGCGTGAACTCGTGGAACGACGTGCGCGACCAGGCAAAGTGTCCGCGCATTTCCGAATGCGGCGCGACGGCGGTGACGACCGGGCCGAAGCACACGCCGAGTGCGGGAAAACCCTCGAAGCCGGTCGAACGCACGCTGAAGTCGTTGATGCGCTCGAACACTTCGATCAACACCGGACCCGGCGTGAAGCCGTAGCGTTCGGCGAGTTCCTCGCGCGCGCTCCGATAGAACGGCATCTCGTAGGTGCGCAGCACTTCCGCGCCCTCGGGCGCCCAAGCGAAGGACAGCTCGCCGGCGCCGCGGTCGACGGTGAAGCTCGATTGCGTGCGTTGCAGCACGGCGATCATGTTGAAACGCCACGCGCTCTGTCGGCCGGCGGCGAGTTCTTGCGACTTGCGCAACGCCTCCAAGCCCGGGCCTTCGAGGCCGGTGTTCGCCAGCGCGTGCCCGAGCTCCATCCACGCTTCGTAATCGTCGGGCGCACGTTCCGTCGCGCGGCGCGCAAAGTCGATCGCCTCCGCGAAGCGGTACAGCTCGATCAAGTGCCGCGCGAGTTCGCGTTCCGGCCTTCCGTCGTGCGCGTCTTCCACGGCGAGCGCGCGCAGCACGCTCTCGCACTCTTCGCGGCGATGCTCGACCCATGCCAAGGCCGCTTCGAGCGTGCGCACTTCGCGACGCTTGGGGCACAGCTCACGCAGCTTCGCGAGCGTCGCACGCGCGCTCGGCAACTTGCCGTCGTCGAGATCGGCCGACGCGCCGGCGAGCAGGCCGGCGATCGAACGCGGCTTGACCGCGAGCAGATCTTCGAGGAACTCCTGCGCCGAGCGGCTTTGCCGATTCCAGTTGAAGCGCCCGAGCTCGAACAGACCGACGAGCGCGGCCTCGTTCGTCTTGTCGAGCGTCAAGGCCGCGCGGTACAGCACGCCCGGCGAGCGCGGTGCGGCTTCCTTGTGCTCGAGCTCGCCGTCGGCTTCGAAATACACCGACGCGAGCTCCGCGATGACTTCGGGCTCGCGACCCTCGGCCGCGTCAGCGGCCGCATCGGCTTCGACGAGTGCTTTCGACGCTGCGACGATTGCGCCCAGACGCCGCTCGCAGCGCGCTCGCGCGAGCAAGCGCCGCCAATCCTGCGTCGCATCGTTCGAGGCCGACTCCAACAAGGCACGCGCCTTGTCGCGCGCACCGCAGGCCCACGCCGTCTGTCCGAGCCACCACGCGTCGCGCGCGTCGTGCTGCGGATCGAACACCTCTGCGGATTCGGTGACTACGGCCGCGGCGCGCTCGGACTCGCCGAGCTCGAGCAAAATCTCAAGCAAGGTGCGCGCGCACTGAGCTCGCACCGCGTGCGGCAAGGTCAGTGCGTCGAGCAGCGCACGCTCGGCCTCGGCGCGCGCCTCGCGCCATTCGCCGCCGTCGCGTCGCGCCAACGCGAGCACCCCACGCGAGGCCGCCTCCGTCGGCGTTTCTTCGACCACTTCCTTAAGCCTGGCGAGACCCCCGCGCTCCCCCCCCCGGCGCGGACGGTCGGCGGCCTCGCGTGCGAGCGCGTGCTCGCGCGCGACGGCCTCGTCTTGTCCCGCAAAGGCGCCCGCGCGCGGCGTCGCGCGCGCCGGGGCGGGCCATGTGCTCACGACGCACACTGCCGCTGCGATCCAGGCCTTCAGCCTTCGAGCTCGTCCGATTCCGTTCATGTGCCTCTCGTCAAGCCGGGTCGCGGAAGTGCGCGCGGTCGTTGCTCCACTCGCGCGGCTACTGTATCTCCAGGCGCCATGAATCGACCGCTCGCGAACGCGCCGCGCACCAGCCTCGTGCGCAACCTTGTCTCGCCCATCGGGGTCTCGCCCATCGGGCGACGCACGCTCCACACACTCGCGCTCGCGCTCGGCCTGTGTTGGCTGCAGGCGTGTCCGCGACCGATCCGCCACATCGATCCGCCGCCGCCGGTGGTCGTCGAGGTCGGCCCGCCCGCGTGGGTCAGCATGCCGCGTTCGTGGGAGAAGCTCGAGGCGATCGAGGTGTGGCTCGACAACGACGCTTCGAGGCACGAAGTCGCGTTGGTCCTCGAAGGTGAGCTGCAACTCAACGAAGGTCGGCTGTACTTCTCACAGCGCGATTTGGAACGCGGCTCGGTGCCCAAGGACACGCTGAAAGTGCGCGTCGAGACGGCGAAAGCGGGCTTCGAACACGTGCTCGCCAACAGTGCCGCTTCCACCGGCCAGCGCACGCGCGCCCAGATCGGTCAACGCGCTGCGGCTGCGCTGCTCAGCGCACCGGGGACGCAGGATCTCGCCATCACGACGCGCGCGAAATGGGGCGCCCACGCCGGCCGCGCGGGCAACCTCACGCCGCTCAAGGGCACTTGGAGTCGCATCACGGTCCACCACTCCGATGAAGATTCGAGCGACCCCAAGGGCGGCTCCTTCGAGGACTCGGCGGCGACCGTGCGCGCGATCCAGAAGTTCCACATGGAGGATGCCTCTCATCAATGGGGCGACATCGGCTACCACTTCTTGATCGACGGCGGCGGTCGCATCTTCGAGGGTCGCGAGCTCAAGTGGCAAGGCGCGCACGCCGGCGGTTCGGGCGGCGTCAACAACGTGCAGAACATCGGCATCTGCATGCTCGGCAACTTGGTCAAGCGCCCGCCGACACCGGCGGCCTTGAAGTCGCTGCAGCTGCTGCTCGAGAACCTGTGCGAGAAGTACCGCATCCAGAAGTCGCGCATCTACGTGCACAACGAATTGGTGACGACCGTGTGTCCCGGCGCGCCCTTGACCGCTTGGGTCAAGAAGTTCCGAGAGTAGCGGCGCCCATGCGCGCGAGGTCCGCGCGCGCGTAACGGCCGGGAGTCATGAAGCGCCGAGAGCAGCTGAGCCCAGTCGCGCGAGGTCCGCGCGCAACTGATGGCCGGGAGTCACGAAGCGCCACGACTGGCTGAGCCCAATCGCGCGAGGTCCGCGCGCACCATGCTGCGCACCATCGAGTCGAAGTCGACCTCGGGCCGCCAGCCCAGTTCGCGGCGCGCGAGCGACGCATCGCCGACGAGTCGATCGATGTCGGCCGGACGCAAAAAGGCCGGATCGACGACGACGTGCGCCGTCCAGTCGAGGCCGACCTCTTCGAAAGCGATGCGCACGAGTTCGCGCACCGAGTGTTGGACGCCGGTGGCGATGACGTAGTCGCGCGGCGTGTCGCGCTGCAACATGCTCCACATCGCGCGCACGTAGTCGCCGGCGAAGCCCCAATCGCGCTTGGCGTCGAGATTGCCGAGCTGCAGTTCGCGCTGCTTGCCGAGCTTGATGCG
>CAYHRR010000187.1:0-7531 GCA_964358875.1 uncultured Planctomycetaceae bacterium
CTGCGCGGGCGTGTTCAGGGGCGACGGCTGCTCCGACGCCGTTCTGCTCGACGGTGATCGCGCCGTCGTGCTCGTCGATCCCGACTTCGCGCACGCGCCGCTCGAACTGCCGGCGGCGATTCTGGACACGTGCATTTTGGCGGCGCATCTGAGCAACGGCTGTGGCGTGATCGCGACGACGGCGAGCACCGGGCTGAGCGCGTGGTCCTACGCGCCGACCACGCCTGCTATGACCGAACATCCGTTGCGCGCCGGCGCTTGGCTCGGCGCGCGCATCCTGCGCACCGCGGACCTCGACGGTTCGGGTCGTGCCGACTTGATCGGAGTCGGCGCCGACTCGCGCGCCGTCTTGGTCGAACTCGCCGATGCGAGCGCCTACTCGTTCCAGTCCGGCTCGGGCTTCACAGCCGTCGACGACGTCATCGACGTCGTGGCGCTCCAATGGGACTACGACACGCCGCTCGAGCTGGCGCTGCTCTCTCCCAGCGGCGTTTACGTGCACGATCTCGACGGGACGCTGCTCGCGACGCACGCGGCGGCGCTGCCGGGCGGGACGATTGCGCGCGTCACGCAACAGGGCGCTGCGCGCGATCGCTTGGCCTGGATCACTGCTTGGTCGCCGCCGGTGCAGCAGTGGTTGATCACGTTGTCCTCGCTCGGCGCCGAGAGCGTGCTCGACATCGGTGCGCTCGACGTCGTCGCCTGCGTAGGTGCGGACTTCGACGCCGACGGCGACGACGACTTGCTGCTGTCGCACAAGTACTCGTACGACCTCGTGTGGCTCGAAAACATGCGCAGCATCGCTGCGCCGACAGTGCAGAGTTTCCTCGGAACCAGCGACGGCACGGGCCTGTTCCGCGTCGGTCCGCACGGCGAAAACGCCCACGAAAACCGCGCCTGGCCGGCGTTGGCGGATTTCGATCGCGACGGCGACACCGACGTCGTCTTCGGCTGCGAGCGCACGCTGAAGGCGGTCTACGTGCGCGGCGATTGGATCGACGAGAGCACCTCGCGGCCTGTGCTCACCGCAGCGAGCTACAACGCGGGCGTGCTCGAACTGACGTTGGCGCAACCGGCCACGCTGCCCGCCGCAGCGACGCACCTCGAGGTCGATGCGTGGCTGCGCGAGAGCATCACCTCGACGCCGACCCCTCTCGGAATCGCTCATGCACGCATCGCCTTGCCGGCTACCTGGCCAGCCGTGGCTTCGCTGACGCTCGATGGAACGGCCGTCGAGTTCAGCGCGCACTACCTGCGCATCCGCGGCGTGCAACTCGCGGCGAGCGGCGCCGTGACGACCGAGTACCCGTGCTACATCGGCGTGCTGTCCTCGACCACGTCGTGGGCGGACACGCTGCTCGCCGAGGGCGCGTCCGGCGCATCGATCGAGGTCGCGGAGGATGTTCCGCCCGAATCGGGCCCAGCGCCGACCGTCAAAAGTTCGGTGCGCTCGCGCCGCTTCACGGAGGGAACCCCGCCGGTTGCAGCGCCGCTCGCTCCGGGCGGTAGCTAAGTGCGGCGCTGCCGCCGCATGTGCGCGATACCCAGTGCGAGGCCCAACGCGGCGCCGACTCCGGCGATCCACAACTCGGCGTGGCTCGTCGTGTTCGGCGGCGCGTGCTTCGACTGCGGCAGTGCGACCTGGGGCACGCGGCGAAAGCCGAGACCGACGACAGTGACCAACGCATGGTCATAGGCCTCGGCGTACTCGGGATCGCGCGCGAGCTCGCGCCGTGCATGCCGCAGCGCTTGCGCGGGCGAGCTGCCGTGCGCGAGCAACTCGGCGTAGACGAGGTCGTTCAAGCGCTCGGTCGCGCGTTGTTTGAGTTCGGCGCCGGAGATCAGCACCGCGTTCGCGCCGCCGCTCAGTCCCGCGCCGCCGAGGTGGCTCATGCCGTCGTCGCCGCTGCGCAGAGGCCCGCGCGCAGCGCCGCACACCGAAAGCACGAGCAGCGGCGGCAGGCCCAGGCGCTCCAGCCGATCGGCGAAAACGCGGCCGTCGTCGCCGGCTTCAGCGGTGAGCGCGAATCCCGCCGGAGGCTGCGATTTCGGCTCGTAGATGCCGTGCGCTTGCACCTCGAGCACGGCGGGCCGTCCTCCGCACAGCTCCGCGAGTGCTCGCACCGTCGCGCCCACGCCGCTGCGGAAGTGCGCGTGTTCCGACCAGTTCTCACGCAACGCGCGTTCACGCTCGGCGTTCCAGACGAGCGGCCCGGCCGAGCTCACCGGCGCGCCGATCACGGCGAGTCCGTCGGGCAGCGCGCCGTGCTCGAGCATGTCTGCGCGCCGCTCGAGCAAGCAGCCGACGGTCAGCGAGGGCAGCAGCGTCAGCGCGTACTCGAGTCCGAATTCCGTGCCGAGCACGGGCAGCGCTTCGAAGGGCACCCAGCCGATCGAATCCGTGCCGACGAGCGCGACCTCGTCCCAGTTTGCGATGCGCGCAAGCACGTCATCGGGCAACAGCGCGCTCGCCAAACGCGTGCCGAGTTCGGCCGCCTCCGCGCGCGCCGCTGCCGGATCGGGTGCATCGAGCGGCGAAGTCGACATGACCACCGCGTAGCGTCGCTGCAGCTCGGCCCAATCCGTCATCCGCCGCAGCGTGTGCTCCGTGGCGCGCTCGCGGTCCAGGGCGATCACGTGCGAATGCACCGGGCCGGGGACGTAGACGAGCAAGCCGCGCTTTTCGCCACACAGTCGTTCGCGCGCATCGCTGAAGTTCGGCATCGCACCGCCGACCTGCGCGAGCAACTTCGTGGCGAGCGAACCGCGCGCTTGGACACGCATGAATTGCTCGACAGCTGCGACGACGCCGTCGGGTTCGCCGCGCACGATTTTTTCGAGCCGGATCAGCTCACACAGCGTCCCGCGCGCCGAGCCCACGTGCAGCATTCCGAATCCGCCGCTGCGCGCCGGCAACGAGTCCCACGCGCCGGAGAATGCGCCGCACGCTCGCTCGAGCTTCGCAAGTTGCTCGCGCAGTCGTTCGGGACTCGCGTGCGCGTCGATCGCGATGCGAGTCTCGATCGCCACGAGGAAATCGCCACCCTGAAAGGTCGGCGTCGACTCCAACGCCGGCTGCTGCACGCGCATCGCCGCGCGGGCGAGGTCGATCTCGTGCTGCGCGCCGACGAGATCGCCGGTGAAGCGCAGCACCTCGGCGAGGTACGCGCGCATGAACCACTGACTGTGGATGTCGAGCGCCTCCGGCGCGAGGTATGCGCGCATCGCAGCGACAGCCTCCGGCGCATGGCGTGCATCGAGCGCCGCGAGCTCGAACAACGCAGCGCACAGATCATGGAGCGCCGCGCATCGATCCGTCGGGCGCAGTTGGTAGGGACCGACGCGTTCGAGTTCCGCGCGGGAGCGCGCCACGACCTCCGTGAAGCGCCCGCGCTCGATGTCGATCAAGTTCTCGAGGGCGAACAGGCGGAAGCGATCGTCGTAGAGCGGCGAGTCGCCCGACTGCTCGCGCAGGCGCCGGAATTCTGCGGCGGCCTCGTCGATCACGCCGAGGCACACGAACAGCACGGCGCGCAGCTGACGGACCTCGTTCTCGAGCACCTCGCGCGTGTCATGTGCGCCGAATCCGTCGAGTTCCAGGCCGGCCGACGCGAGATCGGCTTCGACGGCCGCGAGCAGCCGCAACGCGTCGCCGTAGTCGGCTGTGGTGCAGCAGCAATTGGCGGCCTCCATGCGCACGAAACACCGCCCGTAGGCGCGCTGCGAAAACGCCTCGAGTGCGCGCTGCATCCACGCACGGCATTGCGGCGTGCGAATGCGCGCATCGCACTCGCGATGCAAAACCCGGGCCAGCATCACTCCGGGCGGCACAAGTTTGAGCGCGACGGTCAGTTCAGCGGCGTCGACGAGCAAGTCGAAGCGCGAGCGATGCGTCGCGATCTCCGTCGGCGCGCTCGAAACGTAGTACGCGGCCCACGCGTACAGCGTCGCCGCGTTCTCACCGAGCGACGTCCCCGCGACGTGCGCGTCGTCGACCGCGTTGAGTGCGTCCGCGAGTCCGAGCCAGGCGCTGCTCAATTTGTCGGCCTCGACGCTCTCGCCGCGCGACGCCCGCGAGTCGACTTCGTCGAAGGCATCCAAGGCATCGCCGAGCGCCGCCTCGAGTTGCGCGATGTCCGTGCGTGCCTGCGCGCGCGCAGACGCTTGCATGGCAAGCACCGGCGCGAGCGCGAGCAGACTCAGCGCGATTCGGGCAAGCGCTCTGCATGCACGTTGCGCAACGGCAAGGGCGCGCCCGTTGCGTCGATCGCTTCCACGCGCCACAGGATTCGATTCGTCCACGAGCGCGTCAGTTCCTTGTCGAGGTCCAAAGTCGTCGTCTCGATGCCCGCCTGCTCGTACAGCAGTTGTGGAGCGCTCGCTTCAGCAGACCACACGCGCAGCGTGTAGAGCGCGCCGTCGAAGCCATGCGCGGTCCACTTGAAGTGGCCGAACGAGGCCACCACGCCATGCGGCTCGAACGTGGACTCGTCGCTGTCGGCAAGCGTCGCGTCGGCGCTGCCTACTGTCGTCGAGCGCTGCGAAACCACGAACCACACCACGCTCACGACGAGCAGTGCGGCGGCGGCCATCCACCAGCGCGGCAGCCGCGTTGCGATCGGCACCTGCGGAGCGCGACGCTCTTCGGTCCGCGCTCGCACGGCAGCGTCGCGCAGCTCGGTCGATCCGTTCCGCTCGATAGAACCGTTTCGCTCGATGGACCCGCTCCGCCCGATAGAACCGCTCCGCTCGATGGATCCGCTTCGCTCGGTCGCCTTGCGGCGTTCCTCGAACTTGGCGCGCATGAAGGGCGCGACGAGATCGCGGCCGGGTGCGTCGGCCGCTGCGTGCAGATCGCCGATCGTCTCGCGGCTCTCGGCGGCGAGCTCGTCGATCAGCGAACGCACGCGCTCGAGCCCCTCGAGCCGGCGCCGACACTCGGCACAAGCGGCGCGCAGTTCGGCGGCTCGCGGCTCCGCAGGATCGAGCTCGCCGGCGACCAAAGCCTCGATCAGCGCCTCGTGTTCACGGTCGTGTTGGATCTTCATGCGAGTTCGATGGCGGGGCGCCGCTCGAGCCAAAGGCGCATGCGCTCGAGGCCGGTGTAGTACAGGCGCCTCACGCTCGTCGCGGGCATCGCTAGGCGCACGGCGACTTCGTCGAGGGTGAGGGAGTCGAAGTGCTTGGCTCGAATCACGCAGGCCTCTTCGGGTGGCAGCGCCTCGAGGCAAACGTGGACGCGATCTCGTTCCAAGGCGTCCACGGAGCTCGGCATGGCAGTGGGCTTCCCGACGACGGGCACCCCGGTGCGGACGAGCAGCGGTCGTTCTTTGCGGCGAATGGCGTTCATGATTTGGTGCTGACAGAAGCTGAAGGTCCAGGACTCCAGCTTGGCTTCGCCTCGATAGGCCGGGAGTTTCTCCCACAGTGTGGTCAAGACGTCTTGCGTCGCGTCCTCGAGGTCGTCGCGGTTCAAGAAGGCGCCGTAGCGCTGATTGAGCCGATGCAGCATGCGTGGGACGCAGTCGAGACGCTCGATCATGCGATCGGAGGCTTCCCGGCTGCCGCCCAGTGCTTCGACGACCATTTGGAGGTCGGCAAGCCCTTGTTCACGTTGGTCCAGCACGTTGGTGTCGGGTCTCGGGTCCGCAGTCGCAAGAATCCGAAAAAAATCGAGCGAGGCGCCCAGATTCTAGGCGGGCCGTCGCGAAGGGGCTATGCGCGCCCGCTGCGGCGGCCGAGCGCTTCGAACGAGCTAGACTCCGCGCGCGTGAAGCCCTTTCAGCGTCGCTCCGATTCCTCCGTGCCGTTTCCGGGGGCGGTGCAGCCGCGCGAGGCGTGGACGAGAACGCGCGTCGGCCTCGGCGATCCCGGTCGGCAGTTCGACTGGGAGGCGGCCTTCGGGCGCCGCGCGCGCCATGTGATCGACCTCGGCTGCGGCAACGGGCGCTACTTGATCGCCTCGGCCTTGCGGCGCGCGGACTGCGACCACCTCGGCGTCGAACTCGTCCCGCCCGCGCTGCGGCTGGGCAGTTTGCGTGCCGGTCAGCGCGCGCTGACCAACTGCAAATTCGCCTGGGGCGACGCGTCGGAGTTCATCGTCTCGCGCGCAGCTCCCGGATCGATCGACGAGGCGCACCTCTACCATCCGCAGCCCTACTACGAGCGCTCGAAGATCGACCGGCGCCAGTTGACGCCGCGCATCCTGGCGGCGCTCCACCGCGCGCTCGCGCCCGGCGGCGTGTTCGTGTTCCAAACCGACAACCCGGCCTTCATGCGTTACGCGCGCGAGGTCGTGCCGGCCTTGTTCGCATGGTCCGAAGTCGAAGGCGCATGGCCGGACGATCCGGGCGGCAGGACGCTGCGCGAGATCGTGGCGCGCTCCCAGGGGCTCGCCATCCTGCGCGCGCAGGCCGTCAAGCTCGAGCTTGCAGACGACGAGGTCGCGCGGCGCTGCGCTGTGTTAGCCGAGCCTGAATTCGACGCCAACAAGGCCGGCTACGGCGCGGACGAGCGCCTGCAACACTCGCGCGAGTTCCGGCGCAAACCGCGCTCGCGCCGGCGCTAGTCGGGGTCGCTCGGGTGCGCGCGCTGCACGAGCCCATGTGCGACGTCGCGGCCGAGATAGCGTTCGACCGCCGCGTGCACGAGATACAGCGCGGGCGTGCTCAGCACGGCGATCACGAATTTGTAGACGTAGTTCGTCAGCGACACGGAGAAGGCCTGCGCCGGCGTCATCGACGACCCGCCGAACACGAGCGGCATCATGACGAAGGCCAAGAAGATCACGACGAACGTGTCGATCAGTTGGCTGACCACCGTGCTGCCCTGCGAGCGCAGCCACAGCATCTTTCCGCCGGTCGCGCGCCTCAACCAGGTGAACACCTGCACGTCGAGCCACTGCGCGAGCGCAAAGGCGATCAAGCTCGCGAACACGATGCTCGTCGTTTGGCCGAGCGAGATCTGGTACGCGCGCTGCATCTCTTCCGAGGTCACGCCCGGCGTGAAGCTCGTCGCCGGTACGTAGATCGCCGCCCGAATCACGGGCTGCAGCAAGAGGTTCACGACGATCGCGATCCACGTGAACAGCTTCACGTAGGGCCGCCCGAAGTACTCGTTGACGATGTCCGTCATCACGAAGGTCAGCGGAAAGGCCAGGATTCCGGCCGTGGCGACGAATTCCGCGTCCGAGCCGAAACCGAGCTCGCGCGGGCCGACGCCGAGCAGCGTGAAGTGAAACAGCTTCCCGCCGAGGATTTCCGCCGCGACGAAGAAGCCGACGAACAACGCGCACAACACGTAGGCGAGCACGTCGCGGCGCTCGATCGCGTGCGCGCGGCTCAAGACAGTCCTTCGATCGCGGCGAGCGTCGCCGCGTCATCGGCGCGATCCTCGATGCGCTGCGCGACGTGACTCCAGGCGATCGTCCCGTCGCGGCGCACGAGCACGCGCGCAGGCAGAGCGATGTCGCGTCCGCGGCCCGCGCCGTCGGCGTGAAGCAGTCCAAAGGCGCGGATCGCGCTGCGCTCGA
>CAYHRR010000188.1:0-7529 GCA_964358875.1 uncultured Planctomycetaceae bacterium
GCCGGTAGACTTCGCGTTCCGCGATGACGCGCGACGCAGCCGACGACGGAGGGTTCACGCAACGGCGTTGCGCGTTCGCAGTGTTCGCTTTGAGCGTGCTCGCGCTGGTGGCGCGCTTGGCGACGCTCGATTTCGCGCTGCCCTTCCAGCAGGAGCCCGACGCGCACATCCTCGGGCAAATCGCCGTGCTCGCGCAGCCTGAGGTCAGCGACCACGACCTGTACTACACGGCGATCTATCCGCACTTGATCGCGCGGCTCGCGCTGTGGACCGGCGCGCACGCGACGCCGCAGGGCTTGGGGCCGGAAGCGACGCTCGACGAGCACCTCGCAGCGGCGAGCGCGTTGCACTTGCACGTGCGCGCGTTGGTAGCACTGCTCTCGATCTTGATCATCCCTGCGGCGTGGTGGATCGCGCGCGCGTTCCTCGAGCGCAAGTGGGCGCTGTTCGCGGCGGCGCTGACGGCGACGAGCACGCTCGCGTTGCAGTTCGGCCAGATGGCGCGCCCGCACGCCGTCGCGGCGGCGTTGATCGCGCTTTCCGTTGCGGCAGCGCTGCGCTTGCGCCGGCGCGGCGACACGAGCTCGTTCCTGCTCGCAAGCGCGGTCACGGCGTTGGCCATCGGCTGTCTGCAGAACGCAGCGGCGGTGTTGTTCGCCTCGCTTGCCGCGGTGTTGCTGCGCGAGAACGCGCGGCGCCGCGTGCTCGATGTGCGCCTGGTGATTCCGGTCGCGTCGATCGCGTTGTCGATCGCGTACTTCTGGCCGTTCCTGTTCGTGCCGACGCCGGCGGAGGAGTTGGCGGGCGCGACCGTTGCCGCGCCGTCCGACAGTTGGGCGCTCGTGCGCGTCGCTGTCGTCGCGCTGTGCTGTGCGAGCGGCGTGTTCACGTTGATCGCGCAAACGCTCAAACCGACGCAAGGAGCGCGGCGCGTCGTGCCGTTCGTGTTGCTCGTCATCGGTGCAGGTGTCGCGTGGACGTTGCGCGGCCAAGTGCTGCACATCGGCTGGCAGACCATCGACTTGAAGGACTTCGACGGCGGCGGCGCGAAGGTCGTCTCGCTGACGCTGTGGTTCTACGAACCGCTCGCACTCGCGCTCGCGCTCGCCGGTGTGTTCGCGTGGCTCTCGCGCGGAATGCGCGGGCGGCGCGAGGTCGATCTGGAACGCAGCAAGGACTTCATCGTCGTCGTGAGCTACGCGGTGCCGTACCTGCTGGTGCTCGTGTTGTTCCGCATCGTCCAGCAGCGCTTCATGCTGCCGCTGATTCCGTTCATCGCTTGCGCAGCCGCTTACGGCACGCGCGAGTTGACGGCACTGTTCGCGCGTCGCGTGGCGAGCGTTGCACTCGTCGCGCTCGCGCTCGCCGTTCCGACGCTCGCGTGCGCCGGGTATTGGCGCATGCGCACGCGTCCTCAAACGCTCGAGCAGTTGGCGCAGTGGATACGCGAGCAGAATGCGCGCGCGCCGATTCAAGTCGCGCTGCACAAGCTCTACGACGTGCCGCTCGCGCGCAACGCCGCGAATCTCGCCTTCGGCGCGGGCGAGGCCGCCGATCTCACTCCGTGGCTGAGGTATCAAGGACAGGCCATGAGCGCGTCGTGGAGCGGCGAGCGCTTCGACCTCGAGCCGCTCTTTCCGCGCGACGAGCTCGCTTGGATTCGTGGTCATGCCGACGAGTACCTGGCGACGCTGCGCGCTGATTTCGTCGTCGTGCCGGCGGCCGAAGGTGGGCGCGTCAATCCGCTGATCGACGCGTTCCGCGCTGCGCTTGCGCGCGCCGGCTGGACCAGCGTCCTGCGCCTGCCCTCGGAATCCCGCCCGCCGAGCGCAGGCCTCGACGGTCTCGACACGCCGCACTTCACGTACTTCGTGCTGACCCGCACGTGGTTCGGCCCGCAGCTCGACGTGTTCCGCCGCCCGCAACCCGCGCGCTGAGAGCGCCGCGTCAGAGTTCGACAAAGCCCGGTCGCGGCGCTGTCGAATTCGCGAACGGCGCGCACAATGCGCCGCCCGTTTCGAGACTCGACCCCCCTTCGGAGAACGTCATGAGTGCCAAGCAAGACTGCGATCAACACCCGATGTCCGTCGGCTTCACCGCGTCCAACTTGAAGGCGTCGCTCGCCTTCTACCGCGACAAGCTCGGCTTCAAGTTGAAGGAGTGTTGGCCCGACGAGAACGCGCCGATGTGGGCGAACGTGCTGCTCGACGGCCAGTCGGTCATGTTCGGCCAAGCGATGCCCGCCGCCGACATGGAGAAGATGTGCGGAGCGGATCCCGCTGCCGCGAAATTCTGGAGCGCGCGTTCCGCCGAGTTCGCGAAGAACGTCCACGGCGCCGGCGTGAACCTGTACCTGATGGTGCCCGACGTCGACGCCTTCGCGGCGCAGGTGAAGCGCGCGGGAGTCGCGCTCGCGCTCGAGCCGAAGTCGCAGTTCTACGGCTTGCGCGATTTCGTCGTGGTCGATCCGGACGGCTACACGCTGACCTTCTACACGCCCGTGAAGATGGAGAACTGCCAATCGTGCGGCATGCCGCTCGCGGACGCGACGCCGGGCCAGATGTACTGCGCCTACTGCACCGACGAGACGGGGCATCTGCGTCCTTATGAGCAGGTTTTCGAAGGCACGGTCAGCGGGTTCTTCATGGCGCACATGAAGATGCCGCGTCCCGCCGCCGAGCAGGCCGCGCGCGAGCACCTCGCCAAGATGCCGGCCTGGAGCGCGCACAAGTAAGCGCCCACGAACGTAAACTTCGGCGGTGAAGATCCTCATCGTCGACGACGATCCGAAGCTGCGCGGCTTCGTCGCCAAAGGTCTCGAAGCCAACGGCATCGAGAGTGTGTCGGCTTCCGACGGCGACGAAGCGTTGCGCGTGCTCGCCGGTCTGCTCGAGCGCCCGGACCTCGTGCTGCTCGACGTGATGATGCCCGGCAAGGGCGGCATGGAGTTTCTCGACGAGCTGCGCCGCAGCGGCTCCGAGGTCCCGGTGATCTTCGTCACCGCGCGGCGCAGCGTCGAAGATCGCGTCAAAGGCCTGCGCACCGGCGCCGACGATTACATCCTCAAGCCCTTCGAATTCGACGAGCTGCTCGCGCGCATCGAGGCCGTCGTGCGTCGCCGGCGCACGATTCCGGTCTACGACATCGCCGGCTTGCGCATCGACGTGGCGCGGCGCACGGTCGAGCGCGACGGCGATCGCATCGAGCTCAGCCCGAAGGAATTCGACCTGCTGCGCACGCTCGCGGAAGCGCGCGGTCGCACGATCACGCGCACGGAGTTGCTCAAGGTCGTGTGGGGGATCACCTTCGATCCCGAGACCAACGTCGTCGACGCGCTGGTCGCGCGCTTGCGACGGCGACTCGATCGCGGCGGGCCGTCGCTGATCGAGACGGTGATCGGCGAGGGCTACCGCTTGGGTATGCCGAAGGAACGGAAGTGAGCCCGCGCCGCGGCGAGTCCTGGTCGATCGCCGAACGGACAACGCGCTGGTTCGCGATCAACACGGCCGTCGTCGCGCTGGTGATCGCCGTCGTCGCCGCCTACTTCGTGCGCGCCTCGGTACATCGCGAGCTCGCGACTTTGGTCCACGAGGAGCTCGACGAGGTCGCGATCGCCTGCCGCTGGGACGCTGCGGGCGGTTTCGACGCGGGACGGCGCGCGGAGTTCGACGAGCTCGTTCAGGTGCTGCAGGGCCAGCACGGTTCGAACGCGATGGGTTGGCGTTTGTGGGACGCGGTCAGCGGCGACGTGTTGGCTGATTTCGGCGCCAAAGCGCTGCTTTCGCCCGACACGCCCAGTCCGACGGTGCTCGAAACGACGCGCGCGAGCGATCACAAGTTGTGGACCTGCAGCACGCGTCTGCAAGACGGCTACATCGTCGGTTTGGTGATCGACGGCTCGGCGCAGATCGATCGCTTGAACAACTTCGTGTGGCTGAGCCTCGCGCTCGCACTGGTCACGGGCTTGATCACGTTCCTCGGCGGGAAGCTGCTGATCAACCGCGCAGTCGACTACATGCGCCAGATCGCGGAGCGCATGCGCGAGCTGCGCACCGCGCAAAACCCCGAGCCGCTCGTGAACGCGCCCGACGAGATCAAGGCGATCCACGAAGCGCTCAGTGCGTTGATGGCTTCGATCCACACGGAGCAGGAGCGCACGCGCTTGCTCACGGCGGGGCTCGCCCACGAGCTCGGCTCGCCGTTGCAGAACCTGATCGGCGAGACCGAGGTCGCGTTGATGTCCGACAAGTCGCCGGAGGAATACCGCACGGTGCTCGAGAGCCATTTGGACGAGCTGCGCGACATCGGTCACGCGATCGGCAACTTGATGACGCTCGTTTCGATCGACGAAAGCGCTACGCCGCACGATCTCGAGCGCTTCGACCTCGCCGGCGAAGCGGAAGTGCGCTTGCGTCGCGAACGCGCCCATGCGCTGCGCCGCGGCATCGAACTCGACGTGGCGAAGGACGGTGATCTCGGACTCGTCGGCGACCGCGAGGCCCTGTGGCTGGTCGTTTCGAACCTCGTGGCCAATGCGATCGATTACACGCCGCGCGGCGGCCGTGTGCGCCTGTCGATGGAGGGTTCGCCCGCGAGCGTGGTCGTCGTCGTCGACGACAGCGGGCCGGGTATCGCCGAAGACCAACGCGAGAAGATTTTCGAGCCCTTCTATCGCGGCCCGACGACGCGCGGCCGGCGCGCGGGTTACGGCTTGGGCCTTTCGATCGCCAAGGCGGCGGTGCGCTCACAGGGCGGAACGATCGCGGTCGAACGGTCGCCGCTCGGCGGCGCGCGCTTTCGCGTCGAGTTGCCGCGCGCTCGTGTGCTTTCCGAACCTCTGGCGGTGTGAGCGCAAGGCGACGCGGCGAACTCGCGGCGAATCGTCCGGCCTTGCGAACGTGACCGCTCGTGACGTGTTGCGTCGCTGCCAGTGACGCGCTCAGCGCGCCTTGGCGAGCACGAATACGTTGCGCGAGCCGACGCGCTGCTCCGCGATGATCTCGAAGCGCGCGCGCACCGCTGCGTCGACTTTCTCCGCATAGTCGTCGCCGTCGACGAGCGCGAGGAACTGCTCGCCCTCGAGCTCGAGCCGCCGCACGAGATCGCCGTCGCGCAGTCCCGCGTTCTCGGCTTGCACGCACGGTCCGCCTTCGTAGAAGCGCACGCCGTCCGCCGCCGTGCCGTAGCACGGAATCTCTGTCGGCTTCTGCGGCAACGCGCGCAGCAACGCCGCGGTCGCGCGATCGGACTTCAACGGGTCGACGATCGGCAACACGACGCACATCGTCGCCGTCAGACCGACGAGCCATGTGACCGTGACCGCGCTCGCCCACGTCGTCACGCGGCGCTGAAGCGCGGCGCGCAACGCGAACCACGCACCGACGATGAACGGCAGCGCGGCGAGCTTCATTTGCCATCCCAAGCTCGGATGGGCCGCGCTGATCTCCAAGAACTCGCGCAGGTTCGCAGCGGCGCTCTCCGAACGCGCAGCGAGCATGCGCGCGAGCGGATGCGCGGTCGCCAGGGCGACTGCAAGCAACGTGAACAAGAAGCTCGGCACAAACGCAGCGACGCGTCCGACGCGCTCGCGCTCGACCGCGCTCGCCAGCCAACGCGCTCCGAGCAACGCGCAGGCCGGATAGGCCGTCATCAAATACAGCTCGCGCTTCGCCGGAATCACCGAGAAGAACACGAACAGCCCGATGAACCACAGCCACGCGCGCACGAGACCCTCGTCGTGAACGTCGCCGCGTCGCCGCGCGCGCCATGCTTGGAAACCGGCGCTCACGCCGAGCACGACCGGCACCGTCCACGGCAGCAGAAAGCCCGGCATGTTGACCAGGTTCTGCCATGGCGGCCCCTTGTGGTGCGTGCCTTCGACCGCGCGCTCGAGGTGCTGGCCGAAGAACAGCGGCTTCCACAGCGCAGGCTCGCGCAGCGACGCGAGCACTGCCCACGTCAGCACCGGCACGACGGTCAGCGCAAGCGCGCCGCACCACGCGCGCGTCGAAGCTCGCGGTCCATCGGCGCGCAGCTTGCTCCAACGCCACAGCGCGAACGGAATGCCGAAGTTGACCAACGCAACCGGCCCCTTGGCGAACATCGCGACGCCCGCGCACACACCGGCGAGCAGCGCTTGTCGCGACGCCTCGCGCTCGCTCGTCGCCGACGCGCAGCCGAAGTACAGCGCACCGACACAACCGGCCGTCAACAGCGGATCGAGCGCAAGCCGCGCGCCGTTCCAGAAGATCAGCGCGAAGCCGAGGAACAAAATCGGAGCCCAGCGCGCTTCGAACTCGCCGAACCAACGCCGCGCCAATCGTTCGGTCATCCACGCGACGGAGGCCATCGAGGCGATCGAGACGAGCCGCATCGCGAACTCGTTCCAGTGCGTCAACGCTCCGAGCGCGCCCGCGATCCAGTACACGAGCGGTGGCTTGTCGACGTACAGCTCGCCGCAGCGCCGCAGGATCAGGAATTCGCCGTGGTCGTAGATCCAGCGCGCGAGCATCGCGTAGCGCGGTTCGTCCGGCGCCCACAGGTCGCGCAGCGCCGCCGCCATGACGATCGGCAGCAGGCACCACCACCACGACAGTCGTGAGGCGAAGGATCGTGCGGGTTGGTTCAAGGCGCGGTGGCACTTGGTACCCTGGCGCGCCCGCTCTCAACAAGCTCGAAACGCGACGATGCCTGCAGAAATCAAGCCCGCCGAGCGCGTCCCAACGATGCGCGCCGCGCCGACCACCGCTGAAGTCGACCTCAGCCTCGTCGCTCCGGTCTACAACGAAGACGAGAGCTTGAACGCGCTGTACGAACGCGTGCGCGAGGTCTTCGGCACCTCGCTGCGTTGGGAGCTCGTGCTCGTCGACGACGGTTCGAAGGACAACACGCCGCGCGTGATGAAGGAACTGCGCCGCGCCGACCCGCGCGTGCGCTGCGTGTTTTTCGCCAAGAACTGCGGCCAAACCACGGCGACGCGCGCCGGCATCATGGCCTGCCGCGCGCCGTTGATCGCGACCATCGACGCCGACTTGCAAAACGACCCGGTCGATCTGCCCAAGATGATCGAGCTGCTCGGGACGAACGACGCGATCGTCGGCTATCGCTTGAAGCGCAACGACAACTTCGTGCGGCGCGCGAGCTCGCGCATCGCCAACCGCGTGCGCAATTCGATCAGCGGCGACTCGATCCGCGACACGGGCTGCTCGCTCAAGCTCTTCCGAGCCCACGCGATCCGCGAGATCCCGATCATGTTCGAGGGCATGCACCGCTTCCTGCCCACCTTGCTGCGCTACTACGGCTTCAGCGTGATCGAGCATCCGGTGTCGCACCATCCGCGACGCGCCGGCGTGTCGAAGTACGGCGTGATGAACCGCGCCTGGCGCGCGTTCAAGGACTTGCTCGCCGTGCGTTGGATGCGCTCGCGCATCCGCCGCTTGCCGATCGTGATCGAAGACTCGGACTTGCCGCGCGCACCGTGACGCTCTGGAAGATCCTCGGTTGGCTCGGCCAAGGTCTGTTCTTCGCGC
>CAYHRR010000189.1:0-7513 GCA_964358875.1 uncultured Planctomycetaceae bacterium
GCGGAAGGCCTGAATCAGCAGGTTTACAACCGCTGCGTCGGCACGCGCTACTGCGCCAACACGTGTCCGTACACCGTGCGGCGCTTCAACTGGTTCGAGTACCAGCGCGAAGATCGCCTGCAGAACCACGCGCTGAATCCCGACGTCACGGTGCGCAGTCGCGGCGTGATGGAGAAGTGCTCGTTCTGCGTGCAACGCATTCAGGAAGCGAAGTTCGAGGCGCGGCGGACCGGACAGCCGCTTGCGGATCGCGCGGTGCGCACCGCCTGCGAGCAGTCGTGCCCCGCGCAGGCGATCCGCTTCGGCGACCTGGCCAATCCGAGCAGCGAAGTCGCGCGGGCGTCCGTCGATGAGCGCGCTTACACGCTGCTCGAGGAACTCAACGTGCGCCCTTCGATTCGCTATTTGGCGCGCGTCGATTCGCGCGGACCTGCGGAGGAACATCGCGGTGGATAGCACGCTCATGCACGCCCCCGACGTCGCGCTCGAACGTCCGGCAGCGCTGATCACCGGCGACAAGCGCGCCGCCGATGTCACGCGCGACGTATGCGGACCCGTCGAGCGCCGCCCCGGCGGCCTGTGGTACACGGGCTTCGCAATCGCACTCGCCGCGCTCGCCATCGGCGTTCTGTGCGTCGCGTATCAGATCGCGACCGGCATCGGGACGTGGGGCCTCAATCGCACGGTCGGTTGGGCCTTCGACATCACCAACTTCGTGTTCTGGGTCGGCATCGGTCACGCGGGCACGCTGATTTCGGCGGTGTTGCTGCTGTTCCGCCAGAAGTGGCGCACGTCGATCAACCGTTCGGCCGAGGCGATGACGATCTTCGCCGTGATCTGCGCCGGGCTCTTTCCGGTGATCCACATGGGACGTCCGTGGCTCGCGTTCTGGGTGTTTCCGTACCCGAACACACGCGGACCGCTGTGGATCAACTTCCGCTCGGCGCTCTTGTGGGACGTGTTCGCCATCGGCACGTACTTCACGATTTCGCTGCTGTTTTGGTACGTCGGCCTGATTCCGGACCTGGCCACGTTGCGTGATCGCGCGCGCGGCTGGCGGCGCAAGCTGTACGGCTTCGCCTCGCTGGGCTGGAGCGGAACTGCGCGCACGTGGTCGCGCTACCAAGTCGCGTGCGTGTTGCTCGCCGCGCTGGCGACGCCGCTCGTCGTTTCCGTTCACAGCGTCGTGTCGAGCGACTTCGCGACGTCGATCGTGCCCGGCTGGCACGCCAACGTGTTCCCGCCGTACTTCGTGATCGGCGCGGTGTTCTCGGGCTTCGGCATGGTGCTGACGTTGATGCTCGTCGCGCGCAAGGTGATGCGCTACGAGCACTACATCACGCACACGCACATCCTCGCGATGTGCAAGGTGCTCGTGTTCACCAGCAGCATCGTCGGTCTCGCCTACGCCACCGAGTTGTTCTGCGCGTGGTATTCGGGCTCCGAGTACGAGCAGTTCACCTTCGCCAATCGCATGCGCGGTCCGATGGGTTGGGCCTACGGGATCATGGTCGGATGCAACGTGATCGTGCCGCAGTTCCTGTGGCTGCCGAAGGTGCGCCGCTCACTGCTCGCCGTGTTCGTGATTTCGATCCTGGTCAACGTGGGCATGTGGTTCGAGCGCTTCGTGATCATCGTCGGTTCGTTGGAGCGCAGCTTCCTGCCTTCGAGCTGGGCGAGCTACATGCCGTCGCTCGTCGAACTCGGAACGATGCTCGGCAGCTTCGGCTTGTTCTTCACGCTGTTCCTGCTGTTCTGCCGCTATTTGCCGATGATTTCGATGTTCGAGGTCAAGGAAGTGCTCGCGCCGTCTCACGACGCGCACGACGCGCACGGGGAGCACGCATGAGCCTGCGCCTGTACGTCGGGTGGTTCGATGACCAGCAACGCGTACTCGACGCGCTGCGCATCTGTCGCGAACGCGGCATCGAAGTCGACGACGTGGTGTCGCCGTACCCGATCCACGGGCTCGACGAGTTGCTCGGCCTGCGCCGCACGCGCCTGCCGTGGGCCACGTTGACGGGCGCCGTCGTCGGACTGTCGTGCGGAGTGTGGCTGCAGTACTGGGCTTCGGCGACCGACTGGCCGATCAACGTCGGCGGCAAGCCCTTCGATTCGTTGCCGGCTTTCGTGCCCGTCGCTTTCGAACTGACGATTTTGTGCGCGGGACTGTGCACCGTTTTCGGACTCCTGTGGCGCTGTGGCTTGCGGCCTGGAGCACGTGTGCGCGCCGAGCGACCGCGCTCCACGGACGATCGCATCGCGTTGGTCATCGCACAGCGCGACGCTCGCCACGATGCGCGCGAGCTGCGCCAAGTGCTGTTCGAAAGCGGAGCGCTCGAAGTCGTCGACGAGGAGCGTCCGTCATGAAGGACGCGCGCGGTTTCATTCCCGTGGCGATCGTCGTCGCGCTGGCGCTGTTCGCGTTGCACTTCGTGTTGCGGCCCGATCCGTCGCAGCGCAATTGGGAGCTGTTCCCCGACATGGTCGAGTCCGTGGCGTGTGAGTCCTTCTCTGCCGACGCGCTCTTGCCGGGCGGCACGACGCAACAGCCGCCGGTCGACGGCGTGGTGGTGCGCGGAGCGCGCGAGTTCGCCTACGGAAGCGGTTCGGAGGAAGCCCAGCGCGCCGGCCTCGAGCTCGTCAATCCGTTTGCACTCGACGACGCCGTCGTGCTCGAACGCGGCAAGCGTGTGTACTCGACCTACTGCATCGTCTGCCACGACGCGCAGGGCAACGGTCGAGGCACGGTCGTAGCAAGAGGCGTCTTGCCGCCGCCCTCGTTCAAGGGCACGCGCGCGCTGTCGATCGCCGACGGCGAGATGTTCCACATCGTCACTCGCGGGCAAGGCAACATGGCCTCGTACGCGGCGCAGATTCCGGTCGACGATCGCTGGAAGGCGATCGCGTGGGTGCGACGGCTGCAGCAGGAAGGCACGCGATGAAACACGCGCAATTCGAGGTTCCGCGCTCGACGATCGTCGGACTGCGCAACGTCGCCGTCGCCAGCGCGCTGGTCTTCTTGGGCGGCCTGTACTTTGCGCCGACGCGCGCCTGGGTCGCATTTCTTGTGGCCTACGTGTTGTTCGTCGGACTGGCGCTGTCCGGGCCGTTTTTCCTGGCCTTGGTCACACTTGCGCGCGGCAGGTGGCCCGGCGAGCTGCGGCGCGTTCCCGAGGCGTTCAACGCGGCGATTCCCGCTGCAGCACTGCTCGGCATCGTGCTGCTGTCGGGCGTGCATTCGCTCTATGAGTGGTCGCACACGAGCGCCGTCAGCGCCGATGCGCTGCTCACGCACAAGGCGCCGTTTCTCAATTGGACCGGCTTCGCGGTGCGCATGGTCGTGTACTTCGCGTCCTGGTATTGGCTCGGTGGACGCCTCGTGCGTGCGCTGCATGCGCAGGACGCGGATCCGAGCGTCGCCGCTTCACGGCGTTCGATGCGCTGCGCAGCGCTGTTCTTGATCGTGTTCGCGATCACCTTCTCCTTGGCGAGCATCGATTGGATCGAGTCCCTCGAACCGCATTGGTCGAGCACGATCTTCGCACTGGTCGCGCTTTCGACGTTGGCGCTCGCAGGGCTCGCGGCCTGCGCGATCATCGCGTCGGAAGCCGCACAGCGACCGGAGTTGCGCCACGTCGCCAACGCTGCGCGCATCGACGACATCGGCCGGATCATGATCGGCATGTCCTTGTTCTGGGCCTACATCGGCTACTGCCAGCACATGTTGATCTGGTACACGAACATGCCCGAGGAGACGTCGTGGTACGTCGCGCGCTCGAGCGGCGAGTGGACCACGGTCGGCCGCGTGGCTTTGGTCCTGTGCTGGCTCACGCCTTTCCTGTTGCTCATGCCCCGCACGATGCGGCGCAACCCGACGGTGCTCGGACGCGTCGCCGTAGCGGTGCTCGTCGGAGTCGTGCACTACCTGTACTTGCTGATCGCGCCGCCGCTGCATGGGGCCGTGCCGCAATTCGGCATGCTCGAATTCGCGTTGCCGCTCGGCGCTCTCGCGAGTGCGTTCTACATCGCGTTGCGCAACCTCGGCCGCAGCGAGCACGCGCCATCGCGGGGCGCCGACTCGCGCGCGATCGCGGAATCTCTGCAGGCGTGAGGCGGATCGGTAGCCCGACAGCGCCTTCGTTCGCACGCGCCGGCTGCGGACGACGCAGGTCGACAATGTGGGAGCGCGGACGCGCTCAGTCTCGAAGTCGACGCGCGGTCGGTCGATCGCGTCAGCGCCGCCGAATGCAGAACACGAGCGCAGCCTTCGACGGAGTGCGAAGGATGCGCTCGTGCATGTCGGCTCGCATCGCATGGCGCCCGCGCTGAACGAGTGCGCGCGCGCCGAAACGAGCTAGCTGCGCAGTCCGCGCGGGAACAACACGTTGTTCTCGAGGTGGATGTGCTGCATCAGGTCGCGTTCGAGCTCGCCCAGGCCGAGGTACAGCGCGCGCCAGGTGCCGCAGGCCTCGTCGGGGGGGACGAAGTCGTGCGCGAGCTGGCGCGAGCGTTGCAGATTGAGCGCGTGCTCGCGGTGCTCGAGTTCGAGCATCTGCATCGGCATCGCGGCCATGCGACCGTGGCCGGCGAGCACCATCGGGAAGAGAATCTGCTCCTCCTTTTGCATGTGGTCCTCGAGCTCGACTTCGATGTGCGCGAGGTGCTCGGCGAGGCCGCGCGGACAGGTCGGCTTGTCCGCGTGGACGCTTTCGACCTTGCGCGCGGCGGCGATGAGGCGCGGCAGCTCCGCGCGGTGGGAGGCGTGGAAGCGCTCGAGCAAGTGCGCGACCAAGTCGTTGAGCGGCAGCGTCTCCCAGGGCCGGAAATCGCTCGTGCGATCTTCTTCGGCGCGCAGTTCCGCGAGCAGCGCTTCGACGTCGAGGCCGCGCTCGCGGCAGGCGCGTTCGAGGGGAATCTGGCCGTGGCAGCAGAAATCGAGGCGATGCCGATAGAAGACGCGCGAAGCGCCGGCGCGCGTCGCGGCCAGGTGAGCCAGGGTGGTTTGGGCTGAGATGGTGGGTGCTATGTTGGGCATGTGAAGAGTGTTCCTTTGACGTACGCAACGCTACCGCACACGTCGCAGAGCGCGTCGCTCCGTGGCCGTGGACAACTGCGCAAGAGTCCCTGTCGTTGTGCGTACCGCGAGGGCTGGTCGTCCGCGCGTCGCGTCGATGCTCAGCGTCGTTCCACGACGTGTCGCGCCGGCCGCACCGCAACTCGCGCGCGAGTTCCTTCGTCGTGCTCGCGGCGAGGCTCATGAGTTTCGCCGACTCGCTCAATGCTGCGCGTGCCTGCGCAACAGTGAGCATTGTCTCTACGCCACCGATCGAGCGAGGTAGGCAGCACATGGTTGCGCGCTCGATGTTCGTTGCGTTCGTGGTGCCACCCACAGGTCGGTCGATTTGCACCTTGGCCGTCGCGGCGGGCTTCGCGAGCTGCGTCGCGCCGCGCCCGACGCAGGAGGCCGCAGCGCCACAGCACACGGTCGAGGCCGATTCCTGGTCGCCTTCGCCGAACCTTGCGCATCGCGTGGAGGCGAGTGCGAGCGTGTCGCGTGCGCCGGGGCAGCTCGAGGCGTCGACACAAGCCGCCGATCAAGCGGCAGCGGCGCCGAGTGCTGCAAAACCGTCCGCGCCGAAGGGTCCGATCACGGGCTACCTCTCGTCGCGTTATCGCTTGCGCGGGACCGAGAACGCCAGTGATCAGGATCTCTACGAGGTCGCCGCGCTCGACTACGCCGACCCCGCGCGGCCTTGGCTTTCAGCGCACGTGATGGGACGCGTCACGGCGGATCTCGACGGCTCATCGGGCGCGACGTCGGTTTACGACAGCCTCTCGGACACCTACGACGACAGCGTCGTGAGCACGCTCTACCACGCCTACGTCGACCTCGAGCCCGAGGACGCGACGGTGCAATTCCGCCTCGGCCGTCAACTCGACTACACGACTCCGGAGCTCGCGCACTTCGACGGCCTCAGTTTGCGCACTCGCGCCTTCGGATCGAGCGCGACGCAAGCCGGCTTCTACGGCGGCGTTCCCGTGCACAACTACGCTTCGTCCTCCGACGGCGACGCCGTGTTCGGCACCTTCGCGGAGTCGCGGCCGTGGAAGGGCGGCCGTGCGCGCGTCGACTGGATGCACTACGACGACGAGAGCTTCATGGGGTCGCAGGCCGACGACTTGATCGGACTTGGGCTTTGGCACACGTCGCCGCACGGTTGGTCGAGCGAAGCGCAGTACACGCGCTTGGAGGACGAGGACCGCGACCTGCGCCTGCGTGCGCAATACGCGAGCGACGACGGCCGCATGAGCGCGCGCGCCGGCGTGTACCACCTGTTCGAGACGCAGTTCGAACGCGTGCTCGACTTCGATGCGTTCAGCAGCTCGTTGCAGGAATATTTCCCGTTCACGCAAGCGAGCGTGAGCGCGACGACCGCACTCGGCGCGCGCGCCGGACTCGACGGCGGTGTCGACGTGCGCCGCGTCCACGACGACGGCGACATCGGCGAATACAACCGCGACTGGGAGCGCTACTACGTCACCGCGAACGTGCGCGACCTCGTCGTCGCGGGCTTGCACGCGAGCGTGACGATCGATGCGTGGCACGGCGACGGACGCGACGTCGAGACGTGGGGCGCCGATCTCACGCGCGAATTCGACAAGGCCTGGAAAGCCTCCTGCGGCACCTACTACTCGCTCTACAAGTACGACCTGTACTCGAACACCGAGCGCGACGACGTGCGCACCTACTACACACGCGCGCGCTGGAAGCGCAGCGACGCGTGCTCGTTCGAATTGACCTACGACTTCGAAGACGACAGCAGCGATTCGTACCAAACGCTGCGGCTGGGGGCGGTATGGCGCTTTTAGATCGAATTCGGGCGGCGCGCCGCGTGAAGCCGATCGCGCTGCTCGTGCTGCTCGGCCTGAGCGTGACGGGCTGTGTGCTCGTCAACGCTTTCGTCGGCGAGGACAAGGCCTTCGCTTTCAGCCATCGCGTGCACGTCGCCGACGAAGGCTTGGATTGCGCCGACTGCCATCGCGCTTGGGAAACGGCCGAGGATCCGGGCCTGCCGTCGGCGCGGCAATGCGCGCTGTGTCACGACGAACTCGATTCGGAGAAGCCCGAGAAGCGCAAGGTTGTTTCGCTCTTCGCCGACGGCAAGTTCGTGCGGGCGAGCGGCGCAACGTTGTCCGACGAGATCGTGTTCTCGCACCAAGCGCACGCCACGCGCGGCGAGGAGTGCAGCGCGTGCCACGCGAGCACCGAGCAAGACGACGGCAGCGGCGAGGCTTTCACGTTCAGCATGGACGCCTGCTCGCAGTGCCACACGCAGCGCCAAGTCGCGAACGATTGCGAGCAATGTCACACGCGCATTCGCGCCGACGCGCCGCCGCCCAACCACGGCGCGAGTTGGAAGCGCACGCACGGTCGCGCGGTGCGCGCGTGCACGGGCGCCACGGCGGAGCGCTGCGAGCTGTGCCACCAAGAGTCGAGCTGCGCAGCCTG
>CAYHRR010000190.1:0-7507 GCA_964358875.1 uncultured Planctomycetaceae bacterium
TTCAGCTTCTCATCCCAGATCCAGTCCTCGGCGTGTGCCGTGTGCTCGGCGCCGTCGCCGTCACGCCAGCGCACTTCGATCGTCACCGGATCACCGGTCGGCGGCTTGTAGTTGTCGGCCGTGCCCAATTCGACCGGCGTGCCCGGCTCCAGGCCCATGGCGAGCAGGCCCGCTTGCAATCCGCTCGGGACGCAGTCGAGCACAACCACGGCTTCGTGCGTCTTGCCCTTGGGCGAGCAGGCGAACACCTCGACCAGCCCGGATTGCATGTTGACCCAACCGCTGACTTCGATGCGTTGCTCGGATGCGAAGTAGCGCACGCCCATGCCGGCGAGGAGCTTGCCGAATTCGTCCTCGACCGTCGCCGGCTGCGCAGCTTGCACCGGCGGTTGAGCCACCGGCACGGGCGGCGGCGTCGGGTTGGAAGGCGCCTCGACGACAGGCGCGGGTTCTTTGCGCGGCGCCGGTGCATGGCACGCGAGCGCGTTCGCGAGGAGGAGCAGCGGGACGACACAGCGAGCAACGGGCAACGGGTTCATTTGATTTCGGGAGCTCCACTCGTCGGCTTCGCTGCGGGTTGGAGCGGCAGCGCGAAGCGGAAGACATAGGCGTTGGCCGGCGACAGATCCATGTAGTCGCAGCCTTGGAAGCGACCGCGGAAGAGACGGTTGTACTCGCCGTGACTCGCCGTGTCGTAGACCCAGGGCAAGCACCATTCGTAGTGAGCGCTGCGCGCGAGCACTTCGTCCTTGCTGCACTTGGCGAGCGCCGCGTACCAGTCTTGGTAGTCGGGCAAGTCTGCGCCGGCGGCGCGTGCAGCGAGCAGCGCCTGCTTCCACGTGCTCGCCGTTTCCGTGCGCGCGGCGATCTGCGCGCCGGCGGTCACGTACACGTCGGTCGCAACGGAGCGACGCGCGCGCGGCGTGGATTTCGTTTCGCCTTCGCTCGGTCGCAGCGCTTCCTCAGTCGACGCGAAGACCGTGTTGACGATCGTGAAGCGCGGGTACACCTCGCGCGCGCCGCCCACCGATGCGCCGAGGAACTTGAAGGTGGCTTCGTGGATCGCGAAGGGGATCGGCTTGGTGCTGCCGAGCACGATGTCCATGCGACCGTCGACGACCTTGACCTGCTGCGACTCGCTCCACACCGCGTCGCCGCCTTGCGGCGAGAGGTAGATGCGGAACTCGAGCGCGAACTCGCCCTGCAATTTCTCGTCGCGCGTACCCGGCAAGAAGCCCTCGAAGCGCACGCCGACGCGCGGCTCAGGAGCGGCGGTTTTCGGCGCAAGCGGTGCTGTTTCCTGGAACCAAGCGAGCGCAGACAGGGCGAGTGCGCACACACCGATCGTCGGATTGAGGCTCATCGTTTGGCTCCGTGTTCGCGTCCACGCGGGTCGCGCAAGCGCGCGGCCTCGGCGCGGATGAAGTCGAGGGCTTCGCGCGTTCCGGCGCCGCTCGAGTGGTTGGCGAGGCTCGCGGACTGATGGTAGGAGCCCTTCCACGCGGTGGCGTGATCGAAGCGCCACATCCGGTAGAAGCGCTCGAGCAGCGCGGCGCCGCGCGCGTCGGGATTCGGCGGCGCGTAGGCAGGACCGAGTGCCTGCACGTTGGCGGCGTCGAGCAGGCCTTCGTCACCCAAGGCGCGCACGATGGCGGCGGCCTCGACGAGGTGGGCTTCGCCTTCGCGTTTGAGTTCATCGGCTTCGCGCAAGCTCGCTTCGGCGAGCCGACTCGAATGGCAGTTGGTGCAGATCGCGACCATCGCCGCGCGCCCCTCGGCGAAATCCGTCGTCGAAAGATGCTCTTGCGCGAAGGCCGCCGGCGCACCGTCGAGCACGGCGCCGATCCCGCTGCCTCCGATGGTGATCCCGAAACCGTCGTCGTGCCGACCGCCGGGCTGATGGCAGGTCGTGCAGGTCGGCGCGACAACGACGTCGCGCGTGGTCGCGTACAGCGCGCCGTGCTTCGACAAGCGATAGGCCTCGTCCTGCGGATAGTCGGCGCCCGTATGACACACCGTGCAGGCTTCGGGTTCGCGCGCCGAGCTCGCGTCAAACATGTGACCGGCGTGGCATTGGTTGCAGTTCCCGGTGCTGCCGTCGGAGTGCTTCTCGCCGATGCGATGGCACGTGCGGCACGATGCGCGCAAGGCGGTCGGCGTCGCCGCGTACAGCGCGGACGCGAGCAGCATGTCTTCGGCGTGCGCGTGCTTGGAGTTCGCGAACTGGGCCACGGCTTCGGCGTGGCAGCGCGCGCAGGCCGTCGGTGAAACGCGGCCGTTTTCGCGGAAGATCAGCGAGTGATTCTCGCCGTGGCAGTCGGCGCAGCCGACTTTCTTGCGCGCGTGCGTGCTGTCGTTCCACTGCGCGAATTGCGCGGGCTGCAGCGTCGCGTGGCACGGCTCGCAAGTCTGCACGCTGTGCGCGTAGTCGCGCGGCGCGTCGAGCGCGTCGGTGCGCGCACGCTCGCGTTGGGTGGCGCTCCAGCGCTCGAGCGTGTCCTGGATCAGCAGCGCGCAGGCTGTGGCGACGACCTCCGCTGCGGAGCCGGGCTCGCGCGACCAAGCGCCGGAAGTCGCGTCGCGACGTGCTTCGAGTTCGCGCTCGATGGATGCGGTCGGACGCGTCGACTCGGCGAGCAGAGCTGCCTCCTGCGAGCGGCGGTAGTGATCGAGCACGGCGACGTCGAGCGCGAGTGCGTACAGCGCGCCGTCGAGGCCCTCGCATGTCGGCGACGCCGCCGACGGCGTGCGGCGTGCTCCGTCCGTCGCTATCGCGTCGGCGTAGGCGACGCGCAGGTCGAACGGTCCGCCGGCGAGCGAGTAGAGCGCGAGCGTGGTCGCGTCACCGGTCGGGTCAGCGCCGGAGGCGACGCGAGCCGTGTGCAGAAATCCCAAGGCGCGACGGATCGCGCCGGAGGACGCGTCGCTTGCGGGCTTCACGCCGCTGCGCGCGCGAGCCTCCTCCCGCAGCCACTCGCGCGCCCGCTCGAAGGTGCGCATGTCTTGCGCGCGCGCCGAATCCGCCAGCGCTCCCAGGGCCAGCCAAGTCAGCGGTTTCGAGGCTGATTCGGCGCCAAAAGCTCCATCGTGTCGCTGCAACCGACCGAGTCGCTCGTGCAGCAGGTCGAGCCGTGCGGGAGCGTTCTCGAACGTCGCGCTGCTCAATGCGCGCACGGCGAGCAGCGCGCCGGCAAGATCGCGATCGAGGATTCGCTCGGCGGCGAGGACTCGCTCAACCGCGCTCGCCAGCCACTCGCTCGAACGCGCGTCGCGCAGCGCGTCACGGCGCCGCACCGCAGACACGGCGAACGCTGCGATCAGCAAGAGTGCACCGAGCGCGACGTACGAACGCGCGCGCGCACCGCCGAGCCGCGACGCTACTTGGGATCCCAACCGATCAACGACGGTGCTCTCCAACATCACGCGTTCACGCCGTGCCGCGAGATGATAGGGGCGAGCTCGCGCGGCGACGAGCGCCGGTTGCGTCGTCGCGCACGCGCTTCTGCAAGAAAAAGCGACGGGCCCACCGAGGTGAGCCCGTCGCTGTCGTCCTCCCGATGGAGGACCGCACACCGTGTCGCCTATTGGCGGACGACGATCCACTCCATCGAGGAGAAGGAATCACCGTTGGTGAACTTGCCCGTGATCACGAGGTTCACCTGCGTGCCGTTCGCCAGCGAGTTCAAGCGCAGCAGGCTGCGCAGCGCGCGGCTCGAGATGCGCACGGTCAGGTCCGGACGTCCGTCGGGACCGAGCGTGTTGCACGGACCGTTCTGGCCGTAGTACGGACGCGTGATGTCGGTGAACGTCGCGCCGTACAGGTAGTTGCCGTAGCGAATCTCCTTGCCGATGGAGTCCGCACGGTGAATGCGGATCGACGTCGGATCGATCGTCGCGGCGGCGTGACGCCACGTGCCGGGGATCGTGAACTTCGTGTCGGCCGAGGTCGGCCACACGTCGTTCGGGCACTGGTTCGGTTGCGCGTCGACCATCAGGTTGCCGGTCAATCCGGCGGCGCTGAGCAACGTGATGATTTGGTCGCAGGTCTGCAGCGCTCCGCAGCCGTCCGTCAGCGTCCAACGACGCGTGATGACGACTTCCGGCGCACCCGGGTTCTGCGGCGTGTTCGGCACGATGCTGATGTCCTGGTAGCTCAGGTTCACGCCGAGGAAGCAGTTGTCCGTGTAGGTCGCCGTTCCCGTGACCGCCGGTAGCGTTTGACCGGCAGGAATGCCGCCGGCGTACACGTCGGTGTAGTCGGGCGGGCAATTGAGCACGACCGGCTGGCCCGGGCAGGGATCGTTCGGCCCGAGCACGCGCACCGTCGTGAAGTCGACGTCGGTCAGCGTGTTGTTGTCCGTGACGCGCAGCGCCACGTCGTACACACCCGGGGCGAGCCCGACGAAGTGCGACGTCGCATCTGCGAACTGGCCTGTCGCGTCGCCGAAGTTGAGCGGCGGCGTCGGGCTGAAGTCCCACTCGTACGAAACCACGGAACCGTCGGGGTCCGACGATTGGGAGCCGTCAAGGATCCACGGTTGGTACTGCAAGCAGAAGGAGTAGGGGCCGCCCGGGTTCGAGTCCGGCGGGAAGGGCGGCGGCGTGATGTTGACCGTCGTCGTGCCGGTCGACTGCAACGCGTTCGGCGTCGTGTCGTCCGTCACGCGCAAGCGGGCCGTGTACACGCCGGTCACCGGGTACGTATGCACGACCGAGATACCGGTCGCGTCGTAGGTGCCGTCGTTCTCGAAGTCCCACTCGTAGTTGACGATCGCGCGGGCCGGATCCGGGTGGTACGAGAAGGCGCCGGTGAAGGTCACCGGGAAGGTCGCCGCCGTCGTGCTCGGGTTGGCCTTGGGCACTGCGACCGGTCCGACCTGAACGATCGTGCTCGACAGGATGACCACGGCCCAGGCCGTGGCGAGGTCGTCCCACACGAGCTGCTCGTCCCACGAGCCGTCGGCCAGCTGCGAGGTGACCAGCTTGCGCGCGACGCCGTTGATCGGGTCGCCCGCGAGGATGTCGTTGTTGTACCAGTCGATCGAAATGCCGGGGCTGGTCAGGTGCGTCACCGGCGGGTTCGCCAAACGATTGGCCTTCGCCGTCGCGAACATGCCGTACAGGCGGTTGTTGTTGATCAACACCGACCAGTTGCGAGCGATGTACTCATTGGCGCGAATGAAGCGTGCGTCCGTGCTCGGCACGCCGCTCAGCACGAGCTGCACGAGGCCCGACGGCGTCGTGTTCATGCCCGCGTCCCAGGCGAAGTACTGCGGGTCGGTGTAGCCGTAGCTGCCGTCGTTACCCGTGTGGGTCCCGTTCATGAACTGCGAGTAGGCGAGCCAGTAGTTGAGGTTCTCGTCCTTGACCCACTGCGGAATCACGGTGCCGAAGACCCGCTCTGCAGCGATGCCGCCGATGGCCCACCACTGGCAGGCCGAGTTGTCGGCGTCGGAGTTGAAGCTGTAGCGCCAACCACCGCGGCGGCTGCCGCTGTCGGTTTGGCCCCAGGCGTACATCTCGAGGATGTCCTGGACGATGTCGGCATAGGTGCGGCCGAGCACAAAGGGGCTCGAGCCGGTCAAGGCGACGGCGTTGGGCGTGCCGCTCGACACGAACGCGTCGATGACCTGTCCACCGACGTAGATCGCGTCGGCCGGGACGTACAGGCCGATGCCGTTGCCGTTGGTGTCCGGATTGCCGGCCGTCTGAACGGCGATTGCGCTCGACGCCAGTTCGCTCGGCAAGTGTGCCAAGGCGCGGGCGACGTCGTCGGCGTAGGGGTCTTCGTTGGGGTTGCTCGTCGCAAGGTGACCGTGCACCGCCATCGCTTGGATCGCGGACGCGGTCGCCGCGGCGCGGTTTTGGCTATAGGGGCTGGCGCTGGACCAGTAGCCGGTCGACACGCCGCCGATGCTCGAGAGCACCTCGCGCTTGTGCAGGTTCCACAGACCTCGGTCGATCGCCATGTTGACGTCGAGGTTGAGGTTCTGGTTCAGGATCACGACGCGGTAGGCGTCCGTGACCGTGTTCCCGCAGGAATCGAGAACCGACAGAGTTGCCGTGAACGGTTGGTTCGTCGGTCCGTTGTAGACGTGCGTGGCTTCCAACACGCGCGGATTGGCGACGGACACCGCGCTGACGGGCGAGCCGTCACCGAAGTCCCAGGTGGCGCTGACCAGGGTGCAGCCGACACCAGGGACGGCTGTGCCTTGCAGGACCAACGACGCACCGCTGTACGTCTGGTGCTGCTGCAGCGGATCGCCCTGCCAGGGGACCGTGATGACTTGAGTTTGTGCGACAGCATGCGCGCTGAGCACGGAGACGCCGATCAAGGCGCGTCCCAGCAACCACTGCGCGCTGCTCTTGGAGTGACTGAGCATGTGGAACCAACCGCTTTCTTTCGCGTTCCAGCGAACTGTTTCGGGGGACCGGCGCAACGCCGTGCCCGGGCCGCTACCGCCATCGTGAAGCGAGTCCGCTACGCGGACTCTCCCTGACTTCTGATGCGTGCTGTCACCCGGACCTTTGTTTTCGCGCAAAGGCCCACCGTTGGAACTCGGGTTCTGACCTTATGCGCGGATGCGATTTCCCACAAGGTGGGCGAGCTCCGCAAGAGCACGCATTGTTGTGCGTTTCATGCGGGAGAAGCGCATCCGACGAAGGGCCTACGCCCGTCCGTAGAAACGCAGGCGGCGCTCCGCCGTGATCGGGTTTCTCCCGGAACGGCCGCACACCTCGATCGCCGTGCGAATCGTCGATGAAGGCCGGTGTGGCGGCCGCCCAAAGCGCGGACGGCTCCTTAGCATGTGCGCGCCCAGCTCGGCGCCGGTCGTTCTCCACGACCCCCCGGGGCTCGGAGCCACGACGCACCTCGCCCATTGGATTCCAAAGCCGCAAAGACAAATCTTCGCCCCACCCTTCTCACGATCGCCGCCGCAGCGGTGTCCCTGGCTCCCTCCTTGACGGCGGCGCGCCAGGCCGACGAGCTCCACTTGCGCGAGCGCCGACACCGCGACCTCCAGGCGCTCGGGCAGCGGATCGATCAGGCTCGTGACGCGCAGGTCAACGCCGCGACGGTCGAGCGCATGGTGTCCGAGCTCGCCGCGTTGTCCGCGCAGTTCGGCGGGGACCTGCCGCTCGAATTCGGAGGTGTTCCGACGGCGCCCGTGAATCCGACGAGCGGCGCGCAAGCCGCGATCGCTCCCGTTTGCGCCGGTTTCGCGCCGACCAGCGCGAGCTTCACCGGCAGCACCGGCCCGATCGCCGGCTCTGCGTTCGTGCTGTTCACGACCACGGTCTCCGGGCTCGGCGCCGTGACTTGGGACGTCGACGTCCACACCGCGATCACGCACACCGCCTGTGGCGACCTCGACATCACGCTGACTTCACCGGCCGGCACGGTGGTCACCATCACCACCGACATCGGCGTGCAGCACGACAACCTGTTCAACGGCACGCTGTGGGACGACAACGTCAATGATCCGGCGACGGACCACGTCTACAC
>CAYHRR010000191.1:0-7505 GCA_964358875.1 uncultured Planctomycetaceae bacterium
GTGCTCCCCGAAGGCGTGCGCTTTGATCCCGGCGTGCCCAAGGAGATTCGCTTCGACGCCGGCGGCAACCTCGATCGCGAGGCGCACCGCGAGCCGCTCGCGCTCGGCTTGATCTTCGAAGACGGCAAGTCGCAGACCGTGCGCGTCGGCATGTACGGGACGATCGAATGAAGCACGCACTCGCGAGCCTCGACGCACGCCGCGCGCGCAGCTCCGGCTTCGCGCTGATCACCGTGTTGCTCGTGCTGCTCGCGCTGCTCGTGCTGTGCGCGCCGTTCTTGATGAACGCGCGCAACGCCGCCAAGGCGAGCACGCAACTCTCCGATCGCGCGCAGGTGCGCCTCGCGCTCGACGCCGCGGCGCGCCACGCGCGCGCCAAGCTCGGCGGTTCGCATCCGGCCGTCGACTCGACGCCCTACTTCGACGACTACGAAGAGCTCAGCGAACTCGCGCCGCCCGATCCGAAGTTCCTCAACGCGCACGACGAGAGCGGCACGATGTGGGACGCCTCGATCAGCGACGTCGCGGCTGAAATCGACCTCAATAGCGCACCGCCGCAGTTGATCGCCAACCTGCTCGGTGCCGCGACGCGCACGACGGCGGTGCTCAAGCCCGACGCGACGGAGATCAGCGTCTCGTCGACCTGGGGCTTCGCGCCGAGCGGCTACCTGTGGGTCGGCCGCGAATTGGTGAAGTACGCCGAGCTCGAGAGTTCGAAGTTCACGAAGGTGACGCGCGGCGTCGGCTCGCAGAAGGATGCCGACGGCAATCCGCTCGACTGCGGTCCGCAACCGGGCGGCAGCCAACCGATCAACACGCTGGTCATCGATCAACGCGCCTACGCGGTTGCGCTGTGGCGCACGATCACGCCCGACGGCGAACTGCGCGAACTCGACGCGCCCGAGCAAGTGCGCGACTGCGCGCAGCTCGCGCTCGGCGGTCTCGACGAAGGTGCGGTCGGAGCGTTGCTCGCGCGCGGTTCGACCTACGCGGGCGTGCGCGCCGGCCGGCAATGGCAACGCCCCGTGCGGCTGGTCAACTCGGTCGAGGCGGGCACGACCTGCATTCTCGACGTCGATGAAAAGCGCTGGTTCAACCCGGGCACGACGGTGCAGATCAGCGACGGTCGCTCGACCGAACTCGGCCTCGTGCAGGAAGTCCTCGACCGCGGCATTCGACTGTTCGATCCGCTGAAGAACGACTACACGGCCTTCACCGCCGAGGTGCGCGCGCAGGCGCGGCGGCCGGTCAACGTGAACTTGGCCTCGGTCGAGACGCTCGAAGCGCTGTTCACGAACTTGTCGGTGCGCACGATCAACGAACGCGTCACGCGCGATCAAGCACGCGCGCTGGCACAGCTCGTCGTCGCCTCGCGGCCCTTCATCGGGCTCGAGGACTTCCTGCGCCGCGCGATCTTGCCGGCGGCGGGGCTCGAGCAACTTCCGACCGACGCGCCGGCGCAGCCCGAGCAACTCGCCGACGGGAAGACCGTCATCGACACTTGGGACGCGGTCGCGGTGTACCTCAACGCGCTCAACGCCAACGATTCGTCCTTGTCCTACTCGACCTTGCCGTTGTCGTTCACGTCGCGCGACGTGTTCGACCTGAACTTGCGCGCGGTGGTCAACGCGCCGAGCGGCGTCGAGCGCGCGTCGGTCGTGCGCAACCAAGTCGAATTGATCGTTCCGCAGCGCGATTTGCTGCAGTTGTGGGCGCGCCAAGAGGATTGGGACGAGGCCTTCCGCTTCGATCTCGAAGCGCCGCTGTGGTCGACCGGCCCCAACGCCGTGCAGCAGTGGGACTCGGGCGCCTCGCCGCCGTCGAAGTTCGCGCCGCACTTCGGCACGTGGGGCGGCCAGGTCTACATCCCCGGCGTCACCAAGTTGCCGCAGGGCAGCGCGTCGACGGAAGCGCCGCAGGCCGAGCACATTTTCGCGTCGCGCGAAGAGAGCGGCTGGGCGCAGTTGTGGGCTTCGCGCGAGCCCGACGACACGGGCCTCGCCAATCGCCACGTCGTGCACTTCGATCACGAATCGCGCGATCCCGAGGGGCGCTACTTGCGCGATGAAACCGTGGTCAAGCTCACCTCGAGCAACGACGTCGGTTGGACGAGCGCGCAGAACACACTGCTGCGCGCGACGAACTTCTCGTTCTGGTTCAAGCCGCGCGATCTGCAGCCGGGGATCTTGCTCGACGTCGGCCGCACGTCGCTCGAGACCGATCGCCTCACCTTGGGCATCGAGAGCAATGCGAACGGCAACGACCTCGTGCTGCGCGTGTTCGACGGCGGCGGCGATCTCAGCCAAACGCCGAACTTCAAGGAAGCCGGCGAAGCGCGCTACTCGCTGACGCCGGGACTCGGGCCGGGTTTGTCGCAGGACACGTGGTCGCACTGCGCGATCGACGTGCGCGGCACGCGGCCTTCGCAGATCACGATGTTGATCGACGGCCGCGACATCGGCGTACGCAAGCCGGGGTTGACGCGCTTGAAGGGCGCGTTGCCTGACAGCGTGACGACGATCAGCGTCGAGAGCACCGATGGCTTCCCTAGTCCGTGCGTGCTGCGGATCGGCCAGGAGTTGATTGAGTGCAAGGTCACCGGTCCGAGCACCTTCGACGCGACACCGCACCTCGGACCAAACGATGCGGACGCGGGCTTCGGCGGGCGCCTCGCGCGCGTGCCCTTCGTCATCCAACAAAACGGAACCGATCCGGGCGTGCCGACCGCGCTCGGAGTCAACACCAACCACGCCGCGAACACGCCGGTCGAGCTGTACGGCTTCGCATCGGTGCTCGCCTCGAACGTGCCCAACGGCTCGGCGACCTTGCCGTCGGATGTCGGCGCCTTCGCCGTCGGCATCGTCACCGGCGTCATCGGCGGTCAGACTCCACAAGGCGACACGATTCAGGACGCGAACTTCCTGTTCCCCTTCGGCGCGGGTCTCGACGGCACTTCGAGCGCGACGGCGCTGAAACTTGGCGTCGCCGATCCGGCCATGCCGCTGCCGACCTTGTACGCCGCCTTCAACACGACCGGCGGCTATGCGGTGCTGATCCAGCGCATCCCCGGTCCGTGGCGCAATCCGCTGACGAATTCGACGGACACGGTGTTCGAGACCGCGCAAGGCACGCCGATCTTCGGCGTCGAGATCATCAAGTACTCGGCGGCGACGGGCGGCGTGTTGGTGATCGAGCAACGCAACGCGCTTCCGGTCATCAACACGACCGGCCAAGCGGGCGCGCGCGCCTTTGTCACCGATTTCGAGGACGTGTGGATGGTCGACTTCGGCACGTCGACGCAGCACCCCATGGACCAAGACCTCGAACGCAAGGTCTTCATCGTGCCGATCTCGATTCCCGCGAACGGCGCGTCGTCGATCTCGGGTTTCCTCGGCACCGCCAACGGCTCGGAGTTCGCACAGATCACGCACACCGGGAGCAACGCCGAGGAAACCGAGTGGGTGCGCTACGACCAGTTCGTCAACGGCTTTTTGTTGCGCAGTGAAGCGACGGCGATTGCGCGTCTGACGTTGGCCTTGACGCACGGCAACGGCGGCACGGTCGACGGAACCTTCCCTCCCGTTGGAGGTGGCGGCGGTCCGCCGGGCGGACCGCCGGCGATGCGCGAGCCGGATGCGAACGCGGACGAGAGCGCGACGACCGACGCCGTGCTCGCGGTGGGCGCGATCACTGCGCCGCCGCCGAATGCGAGTGCCGCGCGGCAAACGACGGCCGGTTCGCTGTGGCAGGCCTACTGGGGCATCACGTCCGCAACCGCGACGACCGAATTGCAGTGGCCCGTCACGCGCGCGGCCCGCACGGCCTTCCAATTCCGCGGCGTGCTCGGCACTTACGCGCACAAACACGTGTCCGGCACGGTCGTGTTGCCGGTGTGGCGTGTGCAGCGCAACGGCGTCGACGGCGGCATGCCCGGGCGCTTCGACACGGTGGTGTTGATGGAGGACGCGGTCAGCGCACTCGGCTGGCCCGCAGAGGTCCACCGCACGTTCCAGCCCGTGAACCACACGGAATCGGCGTGGGTGCCGAACCCGGCGGATTGGACCACTCCCGCCGCGAGCCAGCCGACGACCGCCGTTCCCGAAGACCCGGTGATCCTCGCGCGCAACGCGATTTGCGTCGCGCTCAAGGAGCCCGCCGCCGTTCCGATTCCGATGACGTTGACCGGTGCGACGGCCGCACCGATCTACGAGACGCGCCAACTCGCGCGCGTGCTGAAGCATCCCAGCGGCGAGCGGCCGCGCGAAGTCGACCGCGTCGTCGTCGGCGGCACGATCCGCGGCGTCGAGATCGCCAACTCGATCGCCGACGAACTCGTCTACGGCTCGACGCCCTTCGGCGACGGCAACGGCTCGCCCGCGCAGGGCGGCCACTTGATCCTGACCCAGGACTTCCAAGAGAACGCGCCGACCGCCGTGGTGGCGACGCAGAGCCTGCGCATCGCCTACGGCCAATGGTCGACGAGCCACAACTTCTGCGCGGACTTGCCGACCGACGCGGGCCTCTTGCGCATCAGCGGCGAGATCCTCGCCTACGATTCGGTCGACACGACCAACGGCACGCTCGGCATTCCGCAGGAAGGCCGCGGTCTGCTCGGCACGACGCAGACGCCGCACGAGATCGGCGAAACGGTCGAGTTCCTCGATCAATTCGTGGTCAGCGTGCTCGCCGCCGGCGTCGCGCCGGGTGACGCGGCGCTGCCGCTGACGGATGTCGCGGGCTTCCCGTTCCAAGGCACGGTCTTGATTGGCGACGAGCTGATCCACTACACGCGCATCGCCGGCGCCGCGCTCGAGATGCCGCGCCTGTCGAAGGAAGCGGGCCTCAAAGATCACAAGGGCGACGGGCTGTTCCGCGGGCGCTTCGGTTCGACGGCGCAAGCGCACTTGAAGGGCACGCCGGTGATCTTGTTCCCGTTCCGCTACTGGGATCGCTGGGCCGAGCGCGCCGACGCGCCGGAGCTCGCTTACTTCTCGCTCGCCGTCGATCAGCCCAACGCTTTTTGGCGCGGCGCGTTCTGGAACGAGCAAGAGGCCTCGTCGGGCAAGGTGCGCGTCGAAGTGCTGCAACGCGTGTCGAGCCGCGGGCAAGACCTGATTCCGTGGGACTCCGATCCCAAGACGACGCGCGGCCTCACGCTGTTGACCGACGGCATGCCCAAGGGCGCGTCGAATCCGATCGCGCGGCAAGGCGACATGATCGAGTGGCGCGCGCACGTGCGCTACGCGCCGGGCGCCTTCGACGCGCAGACCGGCTTGTCGCACGGTTGGAAGCAGACGCCGCGCCTGCGCGTGTTCGGCGTCGAGTCGATGGCGCCGAGCATGGTGCTGCGGAGGGTCGACGAATGAAGCGCGCGCAGTTCACGACACGGCGCTCACGGCTCGCGCATCCGCGTCGCGCAGGCCTCACGTTGATCGAGCTCGTGCTCGCCGCGGGCTTGCTCGCGATCCTGTTGACCGCGGTGTTCAAGCTGCTCGACAGCTTCATGACCGTGTGGCAGAAGGGCGAGACGCGCCGCATGCAGGTCGAAGAAGCGGTCGGCGTCGGCGAGCTGTGCGCGCGCGATCTCGACATGCTCGAACCCGGGCCGCGCGGCGACCTGCTCGCGGAATGGGCCTTCTTCGACACCGACGGCGACGGCGTCGCCGAGACGAAGTACCCGCGCGTGCGCATGGTGCGCCACGCTTCGCAAGTCGAGCTCGCGCGCCTGCAAGCGGGCGAAACCGAGAAGCAGGCCGGCCAAGGTCTGATCGAAGTGATCTGGACCGTGATGCCGGCCTACGCGCGTTCGCAGGAGAAGGACAAGCGCGCGCTGGGCTTGTTGTGGCGCGGCGAGCGCATCTGGGGAGCGGCGCGCGAGGCCGACGTTTCGTTCTTCGACGACAAGTACTTCAGTTCGGCCGGCGTGCCGCGGCCGGGCACGACCAACGAAGTGTCCTCGAACATCCTGTGGATGGGGATGGAGTTCGCGACGCAGACTTCGTTGATCCACGACGGTTGGAAGATGGGCCGCGAGATCGACGAGTGCGCGCCGAATTGGGACGCGTGGGGGCGCGGTCGCGCCAACGCTCTGCGCCACGAGTGGAACGACGCGGCGAAGTTCTTGCCGAAGGCCGGCGACACGCCGTTGCTGCCGCGGCGCGTGCGCTTGAGCTTCGAATTCGAGCGCACGAACGACTTCAAGCTGCGCGCGCGCACGCTGCGCTACGTCGGCGCGCAAGACGGCGGCTTCGAGGTCGACGACGCGACGCGCGTCGGCGCGCAAGGCGGCTACATCCTGATCGACAGCGAGTGGATGCAGGTGACGTCGACGCTCGCCAACACGGTTTCCGTGCGGCGCGCGCAGCGCGGAACTCAAGCCGCGCCACACGACGCGGGCTTGCTCATCCACTGGGGCACCGCGATGGTGCGCGAGGTTCCGATCGCGACGCACCGCGAGGACTGGGACCTGTGAAGTTGCCCACACGCATTGCGCCGCGTCGCGCCGCTTTCACGATCATCGAAGTGATCGTGGCGATGGCGATCTTGCTGATCGGCATGACGAGCATTCTCGGACTGCTGTCCTTCGGCGCCGCGATGACGCGCAACGCGTTGTTGAAGAGCACCGGCTCGACGGCGATCGATGCGTTGAGCGCCGATCTCGAAGAGAGCGCCTTTCCGCTGAAGCAGGACGAGAAGTCGGGCGAGTGGATCGTCGGCGAGCCGAGCGCAATCGTCGATCGAGCCGTGCCCGACCATCCGGGCATCACCTACTCCGCGCGCGCCACGCCCGACACGAGCGACAAGACCACGCGCGGCGGCGCGCTGCGTTGGAAGTTCGAAATCGAGATGCGCTGGACCACCGCCGGTCAGGCGCGCTCGCGCAAGTTCACTACCCTATTGCTGCGCCAGGGGCCCTTCGGCGAACGCCTGCGCCGCGAGCTGATCCAAGGCGAGCCGCCTCCGAGCGCTGCCCAACCGACGAAACTGCCATGAAGAAGCTCTTCCTACGTTCCCTCGCGTGCGTGAGCGTCGTGTGCGCGCTCGAGAGCGCGGCGCTCCGGTCTGCTCCGCTCGTTTCGCAGTCCGAGCCCGCCGCCGCAACCGCTCCGCGCGAGTTGGTGATGCTGCGCTTGTACGACGGCGCGATCCTGTGGGGCTACATCACCGGCCACAACGCGCAGCAGCTCGATTTCGAACGTCTCGACACCGGCGGCAAGGCGCACTTGCCTTGGAACCGACTCGATCCCGCCTTGTCGGAGCAGTTGCTCGAGCTGTACGGCTACGTCGATCACTCCGGCGACGACGTGATCATCGAGGCCGACCGGCTCGTGCTCATCGACGGCACGGAAGTGATCGGCCAGATCATCAACCGCACTGCCAACGAGCTGTGGATCAAGACCGCGACGCGCACCTTCGCCGTGCCGATGCTCAAGCTGCAGGGCGCGGCGACGCGCGTGCAAGTGCCCGCGCTCGACGTGTTCACGACGGCCGAGATGTACCAACAG
>CAYHRR010000192.1:0-7461 GCA_964358875.1 uncultured Planctomycetaceae bacterium
CAAGGTCAGGTTCGTCGTCGCCGGAACACCGTTGAGCAAGTCGACGTCGACGCCGCTGATCAGCGCGATGCCCGCAGCGAGATCGAGCGTCGCCGAGAACGTGCCGCTCGGCGCTCCCACGAAATCCGTGTCGCCGCCGAGCACGCTGTTCATCGTGATCGGTTGATTACCGCTGCCGCCGAACAAGCCGGTGCGCGTTTGCGTCCCGGTCGTATTGGTGGTCGCGTCGTAGTTGCCGGTGGCGACGCCCGGAAGGTCTTGAGCGATCGTCGACTGCAGGTCGGACGTCGATGTCTTCGAGTCGAGGTCGAACTGGAAACTCTGCGCGAGGGCGAGCGGCGCGCTGCCGCAGAAGGCCGCGCAGAAGGCGAAACGTCGAAGGCTGTGCATCGAAGGAGCTGCTCGTGGGGTGTGCGAATGCGGCCGACCCGAAACGCAAGTCGGCTAGGAGGCCGCAATTCTCACCGCAGCGTCGACAAGGCACAAGCCGTGCGCCGCGCAGTCCGGCGCGATCGTCGCGCGAGCAGCGTGCCGATTGAGCAGCGCGCAGTCTGCACCGCCTTGAGAAGGCATGTCGGCTGAGCGCGAGCTCGAGTGTCGGCGCGCGTTCGCGCTGGAGCCTTCGCTCGAAAGTCCTTCGACTCACAGCGCGCCGTGCGCTGGAACGATGAATGCGCGCACCTCATGACGTATCGCGCGCGGGCGAGCATCGCGCGCGAGCGGACATCGCGCGTAAGCGGACATCGCGCGCAGCCGAACACCGCGTGCACGCGGACATCGAGCCTGAGCGAGCATCGAGCGCGTGCGGGAACACAGATCGAACACGCAGTCGCCACGTCAGCGAAGATCCAAGGTCACGCTGCGGCGCGCCGTCGGCACAGCACGGCTACACTTCGCCGCCGCGTTGCTCCCCATGTCCCTCACGACTCGAACTCCCACGCATTTCAGCGCGCGCACCGGCCTTCAGTGGTGGGCGCTGACAATCGGCATTGCCGCCGTCGCGACCCTCGGTTGGTGGGGCGCGCACAAGGCCGGCTGGGTCGGCGCGCGCGCCGAGACGAAGCTCGAAGGCGCGCTCGTGCGCCGCGGACCGATGCGCATTTCGGTGATCGCGCGCGGCAACCTCAAGGCCGCCGATGCGATCAGCTTGAAGAGCGAGGTCGAAGGCCGCACCGCGATCTTGTCGCTCGTGCCCGAAGGCACGCGCGTGCAGGAGGGCGACTTGGTGTGCGAGCTCGACGCGACGGCGCTCGTCGAGCGGCGCTTCCAACAATCGATCTCGGTCAGCAACAGCGAAGCCTCCTTGGTCAAGTCGCGACAGAACAAGGAGATCCAAGAGAGTCAGAACAAGAGCGACATCGCGCGCGCCAAGCAGCAGCTCAAGTTCGCCGAGCAAGACGTGAAGAAATTCGTCGAGGGTGAACGCGCCTTCGAGCGCGAGAAGGTGCAACAGGCGATCGATCTCGCCACCGAGGACGCAGCGCGCGCGCAAGACAAGTTGTCGTGGTCGGAACGGCTCGCGGCGAGCGGCTTCCTCACCAACTCCGAACTCGAAGCGGACCGTGTCGGCGCGCACCGCAGCGCCATCGAGCTCGAACAGGCCAAGCGCACGCTCGATCTGCTCGATCGCTACCAGATGCCGCGCAAGCTCGACGAACTGCAGGCCGCGCTCGAAGAAGCGCAACGCGAGTGCGAGCGCGTCGAATTGCAGGCCAAGGCGCGCTTGGTCGATTTCTCGTCGGACGTAACGACCAACCAGGCGCGCTACGAGCTCGAGCGCGACAAGCTCGCGCAACTCGAAGAGCAAATCGGCAAAGCGAAGATCCGCGCGCCGCGCGCCGGCATGGTCGTGTACGCGCAACTCGACCGCGACGAGCCGCCGATCGCCGAAGGCACCGAGGTCCGCGAGCGCCAGGAGATCATGAGCATCCCCAGCGCCGTCGGAATGATCGCCGAAGCGAAGCTGCACGAAACGGTCGTCAAGCAAGTGCCGATCGGCAAGCGCTGCTTGCTCGAGATCGAGGCCCTGCCCGGCCTGCAATTCGAGGGCCTGGTCAGCTACGTCTCCGTTCTGCCCGATCAAAACAGTTGGTGGTCGAATCCCAACACGCGCGTCTACCGCACCGACATCGCCATCACTTCGGGTTCGGAGGAGATGCGCCCCGGCATGTCGTGCGCGATCGAGATCCTCGTCGATGAACTGATCGACGCGTTGCACGTGCCGGTGCAGTCGGTGATGCGCGTCGGTGAAGACAACATCTGCTTCGTTGCGAAGAACGGCGGCGCCGAGCGACGCGCGGTGAAAGTCGGCCGCTACAACACCGAATGGGTGCAGGTGCTCGAGGGCGTCAGCGAAGGCGAGACCGTGCTGCTCAGCCCGCCCGCCGATTTCTACGCGACGCCGAGCGAGTCCGCGCCGGCCGGCGAAGACGCCGACGCGCGCTGAACGCCGGCGCGGACTGCGGACTTCGCTGGAGACCGGCGCGGGTCGGCGGCGCTAACCTCGCCGCGCCTTCATGCTCGACATTCATTTCGGCGACAACCTCGAAGTGCTGCGGACCTTTCCCGCCGCTTCGTTCGAGCTCATCTACATCGACCCGCCCTTCAACACGGGGCGCGTACAGTCACGCACGGCGCTGCGCACGACGCGCGACGCGCAAGGCGATCGCGTCGGATTCCACGGGCTGCGCTACCGCACGACGCGGCTCGCGACGCGCGCCTTCGCCGACACCTTCGACGATTACGCCGCTTTCATCGAGCCGCGCCTTCTCGAAGCGCGGCGCCTGCTCACGCCGCAGGGGAGCTTCTTCCTGCACATCGATTTCCGCGAAGCGCACTACTGCAAGGTGCTCCTCGACCGCATTTTCGGCCGCGCCTCGTTCACCAACGAGATCATCTGGGCCTACGACTACGGCGCGCGCACGACGAAGAAGTGGTCGCCCAAGCACGACACGATCCTGTGGTACGCCAAGGATCCCAAGCGCTACACGTTCCGCCTCGATGAAGTCGATCGCGTGCCGTACATGGCGCCCGGCCTCGTCGGCGCCGTGAAGGCTGCGCGCGGCAAGACGCCGACCGACGTGTGGTGGCACACGATCGTCAGCCCGACCGGCAAGGAAAAGACGGGCTATCCGACACAGAAGCCGCTCGGCGTCGTGCAGCGTCTCGTGCGCGTGCACTCCAATCCCGGCGACCGGCTGCTCGATTTTTTCGCGGGCAGCGGAACGCTCGGAGAGGCGGCGGTGCGCAACGAGCGCGCTTGCGTGCTCGTCGACGATCATCGTGCGGCCCTCGAAGTGATGGCCAAGCGCCTCGCCTTCGCGAACCCGACCTTCCACGGGTGGGCGGCGCGCCGCCGACGTGTCGCAGCAAAACCGGCGACGACGGAATCACGGCGTTCGGCAAGCGCGCCGCGCGCCTAGAATCCCGCGCCATGAAGCTCTCGATCTCTGCGGCGGCCGTCGCCGTCGTCGTTTCCATCTCGATCAGCTACGCCATGACGCGCACGACGAAGGTTCAGCACGACGGCGTTCCGCCGGTCGGTTACAGCGACACGCCGATGCTGCCCGGTCAGAAGTGGAAGGTGCACGACATCGAGCGGCCTGCGCCGACGGTCGTCACGCCTGGGGTCGGCACGGCGCCGCCGAGTGACGCGCTCGTGTTGTTCGACGGGCATGACCTCTCGAAGTGGCGCGCGGGCGACAAGGCGGCTGCGTGGAAGGTCGAGAACGGCTACGCGGAAGTGAACGCGACCGGCGACATCACGACGGTCGACGAGTTCGGCGATTGCCAGTTGCACCTCGAATGGGCGGCGCCGGAGAAGGTCGAATCGAGCTCGCAAGGGCGCGGCAACTCGGGCGTGTTCTTCTTCGAGCGCTACGAGATCCAAGTGCTCGACTGCTTCGAGAATCGCACCTACTCCGACGGCAGCGCGGGCTCGCTCTACGGCCAATATCCGCCGCTCGTCAACGCCTGCCGCAAGCCCGGCGAATGGCAGAGCTACGACATCATCTTCCGCGCGCCGCGTTTCGAGGGCGACAAGCTCGTGCAGCCCGCGAGCGCGACGATCCTGCACAACGGCGTGCTCGTGCAAAACGCGCAGGAGTTCCTGGGCGCGACGCGCCATCGCGACGTCGCGACTTACGCGGCGCACGGCGCGACCGGCAAGCTCAAGCTCCAAGACCACGGCAATCCTGTGCGCTACCGCAACATCTGGATCCGCCGCCTCTGATCCGCAACCACCAACCCCGCGCACACCATGCACGCCTCGACGCACAACTTCCTCGTCAACTACGGTCCTGGCCTCGTCATCGGAACCGCCGCGCTGGCGCTCGGCCTGATGGCCATCGCGGCCGTCGTGTTCTTCGTCAACAACGCGTGCACGGGCTGCGCCAAGCCGGAGCACGGCTCGCACGACACGTCGCATCACTGAATGCGCAGTCAGCGCGTTTTGCTGCTGCTCGCGGCGTTGCTCGTCGGAGCGCTGCTGCTGCTCGTCGCGACTTGGAGCGGCGACGACGGTTTATCGATCGACGCACAGCGTGCGAACTCACGGGCCGAGCACGCCGCAGCGCCGGGACTCGAGGCGCATCCGAATGCGACGCGCGGCGGCGAGTCGCGCGAGTCGGCGGCCAGCGCTGAGCGCAGCGTCGCCGAAGTGAGCGAGGCGCCGCAGCCCGCGTCGGCGCGCGGCATCGAAGTGCTCGCGCGCAAGCAAGGCACCAGCGCCGCGCTCGCTTCGGTCGACATCACTTGGTGGCCGCGTCCGCCGAACGACCAATTCGAAGCGCAGTTCGAGCGATGGCTCGCAGCGAACGAAGTCGAAGAGCGCATCGCGGCGAACGCGCGGCACTTCACGACCGACGCCGAGGGACGAGTCACCGTGCCGGAGTGCGAACACGGTTTCGTGGTGGTCGGGAGCCGCGGGGACCTGTGGGGCTGGACGCGCACCGATCCGCTCGACGAAGCGCCCATCGTGATCGCGCTCGTGCGCGACGTGGCCTTGCGCGCGCGCGTCGTCGACACTGCGGGCCATGCAGTGATCGGTGCGCGCGTTGCGTTGCGCACGCGCTGGGAAAAATGGCACCAGGATCTCGAGCTCGCCCTCACCGCGGCGCCCGACGGGATCGCGACGTTGCGCCACGCCGGCGTGCTGATGGCGCGTTTTGCCGAGGAAAACACGCTGATCGAGGTCGCGCTCGCCGAGCTCGTCGAACCGTCGCAGGTGACGCGCGTGTGGCGCGACAAGCCGCCGACGGAGCCGTTCGAGTTCGTGCTCGGAGCGACGGGGTCGTGCGAAGTCCTGTGCGTCGATCTCGAGGGCGCTCCGCTGAGCGACCCATGCATCGTGTATTTGCGCAGCATTGCGCGCGACGAAGACCGCAACGCTCTGCTCGGCGAAGATCCGAATCTGTACTCGGGCGAATGCGTGCCGCGCACGACCGACGGCCGCGCGCTGTTCCGCCATGTCGAACTCAATCGCGAGTGGATCGCCACCGTGCGGCGCGCCGCCGCGGAAGTTCACTCGAGCGCCATCGGCTTCGGTCCGACTGCGCCGGGACAGACGGCGACGCTCACGGTGAAGGTCGGCGAGAGCGTCGCGCTGCTGCGCGGCCGGCTGTTTCTCAGCGACTCGAGCGTCGCCTCGAATGTCCAGATCGGGGCGCGCGTCGAGGTGCGCGAATCGCGCCAGAGCGTGCAACACACCTGGTCGATGACGACAAAGGCCGATGGTCGCTTCGAGGTCGAAGTGGCGCCGCACTCCGCCGACGAGGAGCCGCTCGACTTCGTCGTGTACGTCATCGGGCCGCAGGGCCAGGACGCCGATGTCGCGCGCGTCGAGCTGCCGCGCACGCTCTCGAAGGGCGCGCACGAACTCGGCGACTTGGTCGTGCGACCTTCGCCCGTACTCGCTTCCGGCACCGTCGTCGACGCGAGCGGCAAGGCGGTGGAGGGCGCGTGGGTGACGGGCTCGGTGTCGGTCACCTACGGCGATTTGTCGGGCGAAATGTGGTGGGAGTCGCTGTACGGCAACCGTGCGCGCACGGACGCGGCCGGTGCGTTTGCGTTGCGCAGCGAGCGCCACGGTGAGCGCGTTTCGCTGAGTGCAGCGAAGGACAAGCTCCGCGGCGGGCCGCAAGTCGTGGCGAGCGGCGCGCGCGACGTGGTGCTCACGCTCGCGGCCACAGGAACACTCGAAGGCGTCGTGTTGCTCGACGCGTCGATTTCACGCGCTTCGATCGCGGTGCAGATCGTGCCGCGTGAGCCGCAGAGCGACGACTCGTTCGCGCAGGACGGCGCGCCTCCGTCTCCGAACGAAGACGGCGGCTTCGCGATCACCGGCCTGCGACCGGGCCTCTACGACGTGCACATCATGGATCGGACCAACTGGGAGCCGTTGCACGTCGTCGAAGGCGTGAGCGTCACCGGTGGCGCGCCGACGCGCGATCCGCGGCTCGATCCGCTCGATCTGCGCGCGCGCTACACGGCCTTGGTGCTCAGTGTGTTCGACGAATCGAGCGCGCCGGTGCCGCACGGCAACGTCGTCGCGACGAGTCCGGGCGCCATCGACGGCCGCTACTACGTGTTCGACGACGGCAAGTGCGTGATCGTGCACGCAGGCGGCGCGCTCGACCTCGAGATCTCGGCGACCGGCTTCCTTCCGCAGCGCGTTCTCGGCGTGGTCGCGAACCAGCGTGTCGTGTTGCGCCAAGGCGCCGTGCTGCACTTTCAACTGGCCGCGGGTTTGCGCGTGCCCGACGAGCCCTATCTGCTTTTCGTGCAGCTGACAGCGCTCGATGGCGAGTGGAATTCCAGCGCGTGGAATACAGGTCCGCCGGTCTTCGGCTCGGACGGCCACGCCGAGCAGCGCGTTTCGATGGCGGGCCGCGCGCGCCTCTCGCTGATGCTCGCGATCAACGACGACGACGTCGGTTGGGGGAGCCTCTACCTCGGCGAGTCGGCGACGCGCGAGATCGTGATCTCCGATCGCGCAGCCGAGCAGACCTTCGAAGTCGCCTTCGATCCCGCCGATCTCGCCAAGGCGATGAAGCTGTTGCACGACGACTGAACGGCGCTGTCGAGCAGGTCACGTTGTTTTTCAGCGCACGGCCACGCGCAATCACGCGGTTGAAAGCTCGGCGCGCGCCGTGCAACGAGCGTGCAAGCGTCGCGGCGATTGCACCGCGACAAGCACGGATCCGCTCGAGCCGATGCGCAGTGCGCCCTTCTGCGCAGGGGCTGCAAAGCCGGCGTCGAACCGCCTCGATTCGCGCGAGCTGCCGCAACGGAGCGCGCATCGATGGGTTGTGCTCCTGCCGAGAAACACACCCGTCCTGCGTTGCCGCACCGCCGTCGACGCCGGATGATGCGCGGCCCTCGTCCCATGAAACACGCCTTCGCCTTCAGTTCGTTGCTGACTTTGACCGCCGTCGCGTTGTGGGCCTGCGCAACGCACGAACC